>JABDEZ010000072.1 GCA_013286835.1 Bacteroidota bacterium | reverse complement strand
TTGGCCTGGCATTCGGTTCGCGCCCGGCAGGCGGATTGCTGCTGGGTTCTTATATCGTATTGTTTACAGGTTTGTATTATATCCTGAACAAAAATTTCAGAGAAAATCTTAAGGTCAACAATAACAAATTACTGAAGAAACTGCTGCTGGCCATGGTGACCACGTTGCTTGCCGGTTATATCATTGGTTTGTCGGCCTGGCCATTTGGTTTTGAGGCTCCCATAGCTCACTCATTGGAGTCGTTAAAAGGCATGACCAATATCGACATTATTTTGCGTGTTTTGTTTGAAGGTTCTTTCCACTATAATAACCACATGCCATGGTATTATGAGTTTAAGTGGATCATGATATCGAACCCAATAATCGTATTGCTGGGCGCGCTTCTTTTTGTTGTGCTTATTGCACGGGCAAAAAAAGAATATGGGCTATTCAATGTTATAGTTATAGTGTATGCTGCGTTATTTCCACTGTTGTACATGATCTATAAACATTCCAGTATGCACGATACCTGGCGCCATGTTTTCTTTGTGTATGTGTATTGGACGGTGGCTGCTGCATTGGGCTGGGACCTTATAAGCAGATATATTACAAATGAGCGCCTTAAATGGATACCTATAGCAGTAGCTATTGTGGGGCTGTTGCCATCGGTAATATGGATATTTAAAAGCCACCCTAATGAATATGTTTATTTTAATGAACTGGAGGGTGGCCCTAAGGCTGCATTTGGCTACTACGACCTGGATTATTACCAAAACACTAACAGGCAGGCCGCTGAATGGATACTTAAAAATGTAAAGCCTATACCGGGTAGAAAAATAATTGTATTATCTAACATGCTGGGGTTTGATAAATACTTTGCAAAAGATACCAGCTGGTTGGGAGCGGGCTATGGCCGCGCCTTTGAACGCAGCCATCTACAATGGGACTACTATGTTGATTATCCAAGATTCATATCTGCAGAGCAATTACAAAGTGGCAACTGGCCTCCGGGAAATGTGGTGAAGGCATTCACAGTTGATGGAGTGCCGCTTAGCGTGATCATACAGCGCAAGAGCTATGATGGGATAGCCGCGCACGATGCAATGAATAAAAAGGACCTGCCTACGGCATTAGAAAAATTCCAGTCTTATTTGAAGACGGATACTACTGATGAAGCTGTGTATGCCGACTATGCTGTGACGCTTGCAGCGACCGGACAGCTAGATGCGGCTATAGCTGCAATGACAAAAGCTACACAGATTGACCCCGGGCAAGGACAATTTTTTGAGATGTTGGGTAAACTTTATCATGCTAAAGGCGATGAGGCGAATGCTAATAAAGCAATGGCTGCCGCACAGGAATTGAGCCAACGAGACCAGGAAGCGCAAGGTGAACCAGATACTCCCTAATTGTTTGGGGTATCAATAATGAGTATTGGTATAAACACATACAAAAACAAAAGGCACAGAGATCATTTCTTTGTGCCTTTTGTTTTATAATATAAAATATTTTATGGGTTGATAGCGACCTGTGGAACAGAGTTGCTATTATTGTAATGATGTATGTGAGTGACGTTGGTATCTGTGTCTTTATTAGTGCCAAGCATGAGCACAATGGCGACTGCATAGATGGAAATAAGTACCATCATTAGTCGGATAGGGTTATTGTTGGTTCTTTTGGGTAAGCAATACATCAAGCTAAAGTTGCAATGTTCACAATATATACTAATGGCTAGTCGCAATAATCAAGCCAAACTTCATTATAAAAGTAAGGCATTTTGAAAGGTGTCACATCAACAAAAACGAAAATTTTGTAAAATTATTATGACTTTGTTAAAATTTATTTTTTACTGCTATTTTGGAGCCAATTTTCTATTTGTACCTGACTTAAAGTAACGTAGTTGGCTTTGGCTACAACTGTATCATTATCAACAAAGTAGATGGCCGGCCAGCTTGTGCCGGCGAGGTGGATAAAGGGATCCTGACTAAGACGGGTAAACGGCATACCAGAAGCATGTGTTTTATCCCAAAAATTTTGGATATTATGTGTGCCGCCAATGACAAAAAAGAAGGGCAGAGCAGTATCGTCGGTTTTCATCAAGTGCATTTTATAGGCAGCCATCTGGCAATGGGTGCAGGTAGGGCTAAAGAAGGCAAGGATGTGCTTGCCAGTGGCTAGGTTTGTGGATGGGGAATCTTTTTTGTCTGATGCATACAGGGATGAGAGATCTAGTTTATACTTGTTCTTTCCCAGCCATTCAGGCTGGGTTGAGGGGAGGGCAAAAAGGATGAATGGCAGTACGAGCAGTACAACTACTACACCCATACTGACCATATTGCTTTTGGAGAAGCGCCACCCATGATGAAAACGGATGAGCAGACCGAGGCCAGCTATGAGCAAGATGTTCTTAATTAAGGATGCCGATGGCGACATCCATATATCATCGCCAAAGCAGCCGCAGTTGACGTTATTGCCCTGAGTGACCCAAAGATATATGAGGTATATGCTGAAAAGAATGAGCAAAGCCAGGGCTGCTTTCAGGCCCCATTTCCTGTAACCATAAAAATGAGTAAGAATGAGCATCCCTAGTGCGGCCTCGAAACCAATGAATAACCTGGCTGCCAGCGCTGCTGCCAACCATGGGAGGTGTACGGTATCTACCATAGTATATTCGAAGCGCTGGATAGGGAATAGCTTGGTATAGGCGGAATATAGGAATACACAGCCAATGATAAGGGAAAGTATGATCAGTAAATACTTATATGTGCGGCGCATGATGATTGGCTAAAACAACCTTTTCAAAAGTAATGCAATTTAGGGTTTAACAAAGTAGATGAAGTCGGGCTTTGAACGTGAATTATTTATAATTATTTTGAACCACCATTGCAGATGCGTGCTTTTATAAATGTCTGTTTCTTATCTGGAATGTCTTGAAATGTCCGTTGGCAGACATTTTATTTTTTGCTGAAAGCATTTGCTGGTAAGGGTTTTAGGTAAAATGTCCTTTTGGGAAAAATGATTACAATGCTTGGGATGTTTCAGGCAGCGCACGATCAAGGTTCAGAAGGTTATGCGGAGCACTTATTATGAAGGCGCAAGATAAGGTTGGTAGTGGTGATTTCCCCAAAGAAGATATGCACTGTTCCACTTTTTTGCAGTGTTTCACGGTGGTATGTTGAATAGGTGTTGGTAATTGCCCTTATATTAAGTGTAAGTTTTTTATGCCAATTTTAAAAGTGGAACTCGCTAAACAGGATCTGCAATTGAGCAAGGTTTATTTGTTTATGGCGAAATTTATATTGTCATTTTTAATTGCGGAATCAACCTTGCCATTGAGCAAAATAGCATAAGGTGTTTGTAAAAAATTACGCCCTAAACATCCTTCTTCCTGCCAATACATGATGGTATCTGTGCCATACAGTGCGTGAATTAAATAGGTTTTTTGCAAGGAGGGGATGAAAATTTTAACATCAGAGTAATTATTGATTTGCGCGAAAGAAAGGAGGGTGTCTGACTGGAAGATCAAACTATCAAAACCATAAACTGGATTACTGATCTCAGTATCAGTTGAAGTAGGGGAGATGAAAAGGTTATTTGCCGGATAACTTGTCAGGACCAATGTATCTAAATCGGATAAATTGAAACCTGAAAAAACTATTCCGCCGGGGACCTTTGTTTTTAGTGCCTGACAAGATTGTTTTTTTTGCTGGCAAGAGCACAGTAATATGATGCATAGAATAAATGTTTTCCTGATCACCACTGTGAAGGTGTTTTTCATTGGGTTTACTTGAAACTAAAATACTGCTAATTTTTATAATACAGTAAATGGTAGGTGATAAATAAAAAGAGGACTGAAACAGCCCTCTTTCAACAATCATGAAATTTGAGGTTTTAAACTATTGGAGTTTGCAACTGAAACCTGCTCCTAGTGTTGTGGTTGATTGATTACAAGCTGTAGTTGCAACGCTTTTCTTTTGATTAGTTATTGGAATAGTGTCGTACGATGTGGTGCCACCACTTGTAGATGAGCAAACGCAATTGTAGTTACCGGTAGGGTCGCTATTACTGCTCTTGCTACAAGATACAAACGATAAGGCGCTGAACATTGCAATTACTGCAATAGGAATAAGTTTTTTCATAGGTTTAATTTTGTGAACCGTAAAACTAATATGTGAAATTTAGAAAGCAAATTTTTTCGTTATTTTTTATTTCAATTTGTAAGATTTACCGTGCTTATATTGTTGTTACTATAGTTTGATGAAATTTTTTATATTTGTGTTGGTCAGCCTAGAGTGTGATATGGAAACTTTTACTTGATTCACCTAGATATATTTTTCCAGCGAATATTAACTATTTGGATAAAAAGTGAAGGTTACAAAAGATGTTTTTAAGTTATAAGTAATGACTTATGGTATTTTAATTTAGTTTGTAAAAATAAATTTTAACTATTTTTGAATAAATTTTCTCATTATCAGAAAATTGGAATATTTTTTGCTTTATTAATGCACCCTTCGTATATTTGCAATCCATTTTCCGGTAGCTTGTACGTACATAAATCATTATTGACCGTATTTTGTTAAGTTAGTTTGTTGCCTGCGCTGAAAGGTTGTGCCTTTCGGAGCGGGTTTATTTTGTTTTGTAAAAAAAGTTTTTTTCATATACTATGGCTTTACCACAAAAAAGAACCGCATCCGGCCGTATTAATTTCGGTAAGATCCACGATGTTGCAGCCACGCCAGACTTGCTGGCTATACAGCTGCAATCTTTCCAGGACTTCTTCCAGTTAGAGACAACGCCGGACAAACGCGATAATGAAGGCCTTTTCCGCGTATTCAAGGAAAACTTTCCGATTACGGATACCCGTAACATCTTCGTCCTGGAGTTCCTGGATTACTTTATTGACCCGCCACGCTACACTATTGATGAGTGTATGGAGCGCGGCCTTACTTATTCAGTACCGCTGAAGGCTAAACTACGCCTGAGCTGTAATGATGAGGAGCACGTTGATTTTGAAACTATTGTGCAGGATGTGTTCCTGGGTAATATACCGTACATGACCCCACGCGGTACCTTTGTAATCAATGGTGCTGAGCGTGTGGTTGTATCTCAGTTGCACCGTTCACCAGGTGTGTTCTTTGGACAGAGTGTACACCCTAATGGTACTAAAATATACAGCGCCCGTGTTATCCCGTTCAAGGGTGCATGGATGGAGTTTGCTACCGACATCAACAATGTGATGTACGCGTACATCGACCGTAAGAAGAAATTCCCTGTTACCACCCTGTTACGTGCCATTGGTTACGAAACAGATAAGGACATACTGCAGTTGTTTGGCATGGCCGATGAAGTAAAGGCTGAGCGCAAGAAACTGGAAGAGAACATCAACCGCCGCCTTGCAGCCCGCGTACTGCGTAGCTGGACTGAAGACTTCGTTGATGAGGACACCGGTGAAGTAGTGACCATTGAGCGTAACGAAGTTGTGCTTGATCGTGACAACCTGCTGGACCAGGAGAATATTGACATGATCATTGAAATGGGTATTCAAACCGTGTTCCTGCAGAAGGAAGAAGTAAGCGGCGATTACTCCATTATATATAACACCCTGAACAAGGATACATCTAACTCTGAACTGGAAGCAGTACAGCACATCTACCGCCAGTTGCGCGGTTCTGATGCGCCGGATGATGAAACAGCGCGTGGCATCATTGAAAAACTGTTCTTCAGCGATAAGCGTTATGACCTGGGTGAAGTAGGCCGTTACAAGATAAACAGGAAACTGGGTCTTGAAATAAATGCCGAAACTAAAGTACTGAGCAAGGAAGATATCATTACCATTATTAAATACCTGGTACGCCTTACCAACGGTAAAGCGGAAATAGATGATATCGATCACCTGAGCAACCGTCGTGTACGTACTGTGGGCGAACAATTGTTTGCACAGTTCGGTGTTGGTCTTGCCCGTATGGCACGTACTATACGCGAACGTATGAACGTACGTGATAATGAAGTGTTTACGCCAATTGACCTGATCAATGCGCGTACCCTTTCTTCCGTTATCAACTCGTTCTTTGGTACTTCACAATTATCACAGTTCCTCGATCAGACGAACCCACTTTCTGAAATCACCCACAAACGCCGTATCTCGGCGCTTGGTCCCGGCGGTTTGAGTCGTGAGCGTGCAGGTTTTGAGGTGCGTGACGTACACTATAGCCACTATGGCCGCCTGTGTACTATTGAAACACCGGAAGGCCCGAACATTGGTCTGATCTCTACTCTTTGCGTACACGCCAAGATAAACGAGATGGGCTTTATTGAAACACCTTACCGCAGGGTTAAGGATGGCAGGGTAGAATTGAGTGGCTTTAAATACCTAAGTGCAGAGGAAGAAGACCTGGCAAAGATTGCCCAGGCCAACGTACCACTGGATGCAAAAGGTAACTTTACAGAAGATAAGATCAAGAGCCGCCAGACAGGTGACTTCCCGATACTTGAACCTAATGAAGTAGAGTACATGGATGTGGCGCCAAACCAGATAGTTGGTTTGAGTGCATCCCTGATACCGTTCCTGGAGCATGATGATGCCAACCGTGCATTGATGGGATCGAACATGCAACGCCAGGCTGTACCGCTGATACGACCACAAGTGCCAATAGTTGGTACAGGGCTTGAAGCAAAAGCTGCACGTGATGCAAGAATACAGATACATGCAGAAGGCAATGGCGTAGTAGAATATGTGGATGCTAACGAAATACACGTGCGTTACAACCGCAGCGAAAAAGACCGTTTAGTGTCTTTTGAAGATGACCTGGTTGTATATACACTGACCAAGTATAAGAAAACCAACCAAAGCACCAGCATCACTTTGCGCCCTGCAGTAGTTAAGGGACAGAAAGTAGAAGAGGGTGACTTCCTGACAGAAGGTTATGCAACACAGGGTGGGGAACTTGCGCTGGGTAGGAACCTGAAGGTGGCATTCATGCCATGGAAAGGTTACAACTTTGAGGATGCGATAGTTATTAATGAAAAGGTGGTACGTGACGACTGGTTTACATCTGTACATATAGATGAGTATGAACTGGAAGTACGTGATACTAAACTTGGTGAAGAAGAGTTGACACCAGACATACCAAACGTTAGTGAAGAAGCTACTAAGGACCTGGATGAAAACGGTATCATACGTATAGGTGCATTTGTAGGCGAAGGTGATATACTGATAGGTAAAATAACACCTAAGGGAGAAACTGATCCTACACCGGAAGAAAAACTGTTGCGTGCGATATTTGGTGATAAAGCAGGTGATGCTAAGGATGCAAGCTTGAAAGCACCAAGTGGTACTGAAGGTATCGTTATCTCTAAGCAACTGTTTCAGCGTGCTAAGAAAGACAAGAACTCTAAGGTGCGTGAGAAATCTGCACTGGATAAAATAGAAAGCGTACACAAGAAGAACCTGGAAGATGTACAGAACCTGCTGCTTGAAAAGCTGCTGATACTGTTGAAGGACAAATCATCTTCTGGCATCACCAACAACTTTGGTGAGCTTGTTATCAGCAAGGGGGGGAAATTCAATTCCAAGACATTGGGATCTATCGATTACGCTAACGTAAATCCTTTGGGATGGACAGGCGATAAAGAAACCGATGACCTGATCAACCAATTGCTGCACAACTATAACATTAAGTATAACGAAGAGTTGGGCCGCTACAAGCGTGAAAAATTCAACTTGAGCATAGGTGATGAATTGCCAGCAGGCGTTCTGAAACTTGCTAAGGTGTACCTGGCCAGCAAGCGTAAGCTGAAGGTGGGTGATAAGATGGCGGGCCGCCACGGTAATAAGGGTATTGTAGCACGTATAGTACGTGAGGAAGATATGCCGTTCCTGGAAGATGGAACACCGGTTGACATAGTATTGAATCCACTTGGTGTACCATCGCGTATGAACCTTGGACAGATATATGAAACCATACTTGGCTGGGCAGGTGAGAAACTGAACGTACGTTTTGCAACACCAATATTTGATGGTGCGAGCGTTGCGGAAATTGAAAACCTGATCAACGATGCAAAACTGCCTGACTTTGGCCATACATATCTGTATGATGGTGAAACAGGTGAGCGCTTCCACCAGAAAGCAACGGTTGGTATCATATACATCATTAAACTACATCACATGGTTGATGACAAGATGCACGCACGTTCTATCGGGCCGTACAGCTTGATCACGCAGCAGCCATTGGGT
Organism: Bacteroidota bacterium; assembly: GCA_013286835.1. Taxonomy (GTDB): domain Bacteria; phylum Bacteroidota; class Bacteroidia; order Chitinophagales; family Chitinophagaceae; genus JABDEZ01. The sequence goes on along the minus strand of JABDEZ010000072.1, from coordinate 6,263 downwards.
GGTAAGGCACAGTTTGGTGGTCAGCGTTTTGGTGAAATGGAGGTTTGGGCACTTGAAGCATATGGTGCAGCCAACATTTTGCAGGAATTGCTTACCCTGAAATCGGATGATATTGTGGGCCGTGCGAAGACTTACGAATCGATAGTGAAGGGTGATAACGTACCTAAAGCAGGTATTCCGGAATCATTCAATGTATTGGTGAATGAGTTGAGAGGTTTAGGTCTGGAATTGAAATTTGAATAAATAATATATTGTTGAACCTGCGCCACGGAAACGTTAGCGCAGGTTTGGCAATAAAGTTTTGATCTGCAATTGTAAGCAGGTAGAAGAATAATAAAATATAAAACACTTCTTGTAAATATATGGCTATTAAAAAAGATAACCGTCCTAAGGCGGGGTTCGGCAAAATCACCATCAGCCTGGCATCACCCGATGTTATACTGGATCGCTCTTATGGCGAAGTGTTAAAGCCTGAAACGATCAATTACCGTACTTACAAGCCTGAACGCGATGGCTTGTTTTGCGAAAAGATATTCGGCCCTGTAAAGGATTACGAATGTTATTGCGGTAAGTACAAACGTATTCGCTACAAGGGTATTGTGTGCGACCGTTGTGGTGTGGAAGTAACAGAGAAAAAAGTACGTCGCGAGCGTATGGGCCATATCAAATTGGTGGTGCCTATCGTTCACATCTGGTATTTCAAAAGCTTACCTAATAAAATAGGTTATTTGCTGGGTACCAGCTCTAAGAAGCTGGAAAGCATCGTTTACTACGAGCGCTATGTAGTGATACAGGCGGGCGAAGCTGACGATATGATACGCCAGAAACTGAATCTGAAAGATTCTGAAAATACACATCAGCAGTTGTTAACTGAAGATGAATACCTGGAAATACTGGATCAGTTACCAAAGGAAAATCATCTCCTTAATGATGATGATCCTAATAAGTTCATCAGCAAGATGGGTGCTGAAGCGGTGCACATGCTGCTTTCACGCATCAACCTGGATTCACTGTCTTACGACCTTCGTAACGCGGCAGCCAACGAAACATCTCAGCAACGTAAGCAGGAAGCCCTGAAACGTCTGAGCGTTGTTGAAGCTTTCCGTGATGCAAATACACGTGTTGAAAACCGCCTGGAATGGACTGTAATGCAGTACATACCGGTGATACCACCAGAACTGCGCCCATTGGTGCCTCTGGATGGCGGCCGTTTTGCATCATCAGATCTGAATGACCTTTACCGTCGTGTTATCATACGTAACAACCGTCTGAAACGTCTTATAGAAATTAAAGCTCCTGAAGTGATATTGCGTAATGAAAAACGCATGTTGCAGGAAGCTGTGGATTCACTGTTCGATAACAGCCGTAAATCTAACGCCGTGAAGGCTGAAGGTGGCCGCGCGCTGAAATCGTTGAGTGATGTACTGAAAGGTAAACAAGGCCGTTTCCGTCAGAACTTGTTGGGTAAACGTGTTGACTATTCTGGTCGTTCGGTTATCGTGGTAGGCCCTGAACTGAAATTGCATGAGTGCGGTTTGCCTAAGGATATGGCTGCGGAACTGTTCAAACCGTTCATCATACGCAAGTTGATAGAGCGCGGTATTGTAAAAACAGTGAAGAGCGCCAAGAAACTGGTAGAACGTAAGGAATCTGTGGTTTGGGATATATTGGAGAATGTACTGAAGGGTCACCCGATCATGCTGAACCGTGCCCCAACGCTACACCGTTTGTCAATACAGGCATTCCAGCCAAAACTTATTGAAGGTAAGGCTATACAGCTGCACCCGCTGGTTTGTTCGGCGTTCAATGCGGATTTTGATGGTGACCAGATGGCGGTACACGTACCATTGAGCCATGCTGCCATACTTGAAGCGCAGTTGCTGATGCTGGCATCGCACAACATTCTTAACCCACAGAACGGTACACCAATCACCCTGCCTTCACAGGACATGGTACTTGGCTTGTACTATATCTCTAAGGGTAAGAAAACAATGGGTACTGAAATAGTGAAAGGTGAAGGAATGACCTTCTACTCTCCTGAAGAAGTGATCATTGCCAACAATGAAGGCCGTTGCGACCTGCACGCCCACATAAGGGTAAAAGTGAACGTACGTGAAAAAGATGGTACTATTAAGAACCAGCTTTTGGAAACTACCGTAGGCCGTGTAATATTTAACCAGTTTGTACCAAAAGAAAATGGTTTTGTAAATGCACTGCTTACCAAGAAATCTTTACGTGAGATCATTGGCCAGATACTGAAGAATACAGATATACCTAAAACTGTAAACTTCCTGGATGATATCAAGACCCTTGGGTTCCGTACAGCGTTCCGTGGTGGTCTGTCGTTCAACATTAAAGATCTTACCGTTCCTGAAATTAAGGAACAACTGATAGCGAGTGCGCAAACTGAGGTGGATGAGATCTGGGAAAACTATAACATGGGCCTCATTACAAACAATGAGCGCTACAACCAGATCATCGACGTATGGTCTCGCGTAGATACCCGTGTAACAGAAACCCTGATACGTGAAATGGCAGCAGACAAGCAGGGCTTCAACTCTGTATATATGATGCTTGATTCTGGTGCGCGTGGTTCTAAACAACAGGTTAAACAGCTTGCAGGCCTAAGAGGTCTGATGGCTAAACCTCGTCGTAGTGGTAGCAGCGGATCAGAAATCATTGAAAACCCGATCCTTTCAAACTTTAAAGTTGGTTTGAGTGTATTGGAGTACTTTATCTCAACGCACGGTGCGCGTAAAGGTCTTGCGGATACCGCCCTTAAAACAGCGGATGCGGGTTACCTGACACGTCGTCTGGTGGATGTTGCACAGGATGTGGTGATCAATGAAGAAGATTGCGGTACACTGCGTGGTATAGCAACATCTGCCCTGAAAGACAATGAAGAAATAGTAGAGCCATTATACGATCGTATCCTGGGCCGTACATCGCTTCACGATGTGATTAATCCACTTACAGGTGCGATAATAGTAACTGCAGGTTCTGAAATAACAGAAGACATAGGTAAAGAAATAGATGACAGCCCGATAGACACAGTAGAAATACGCTCTGTGCTTACGTGCGAAAGCCGTCGTGGTGTGTGTGCTAAGTGCTATGGTAAGAACCTGGCAACAGGCTACATGACGCAGAAGGGTGATGCTGTAGGTATCATAGCTGCCCAATCAATTGGTGAGCCGGGTACACAGCTTACACTCCGTACGTTCCACGTGGGTGGTGTGGCCAACTCATCTTCAACAGAATCGCAGCTGGTAGCTCGTTTCGATGGTACTATACAGTTTGATGGTCTGCGTACTACCAAGTACAAAGATGCTGACGGTACTATGGTAGAGTCTGTAATAGGCCGTACCGGTGAAGTACGTATAGTGGATGAAGCAAACGACAGGTTGCTCATCACCAACAACATACCTTATGGTTCATCGCTTATTGTAAGCAATGGCCAGAAGATAGCTAAGGGTGATGTGATCTGCACATGGGATCCGTTCAACGCCGTTATCATATCGGAAGTTACCGGTAAGGTAAGGCTGGAAAGTGTAATAGATGGTGTGACCTTCCGTGAAGAAGCGGACGAACAGACCGGCCACCGTGAAAAAGTGGTTATTGAAACTAAAGACAAAACCAAGATACCTTCCATCATAGTTGAAGGCAAGGAAGAAAAATCATATAACCTACCGGTAGGTTCACACATCATTGTTAGCAATGACCAGATGGTGCATAACGGACAGGTACTTGTGAAGATACCACGTGTGATGGGTCGTAGCCGAGATATCACGGGTGGTCTGCCAAGGGTAACTGAGCTGTTTGAAGCACGTAACCCAAGCAACCCTGCCGTAGTAGCTGAAATAGATGGTGTTGTATCGTTTGGTAACATTAAACGTGGTAACCGCGAAATAATAGTGGAATCGCGCGAAGGGCTTGTTAAAAAGTACCTGGTGCCACTTACGCGTCACATCATGGTTCAGGATGGTGACTTTGTGAAAGCAGGAACATCGCTTTCTGATGGCGCCACTACACCAAGCGACATCTTGTCTATCAAAGGACCATTTGCAGTGCAGGAATACCTGGTAAATGAAATACAGGAAGTATATCGTTTGCAGGGTGTGAAGATCAACGATAAGCACGTTGAAGTGATAGTAAGGCAGATGATGCGTAAGGTAACCATTATGGATCCGGGAGATACCAAGTTCCTTGAAGATGATACTGTTGACAAGTTCGACTTCCAGGTAGAGAATGACTGGATATATGACAAGAAGGTAGTAACAGAAGCAGGGGATTCAGAAAAACTGCACCCAGGCCAGATCGTTACCCTCCGCGAAATACGCGAGGATAACAGCGGATTGCGCCGTGCTGATAAAAAGCTGGTTGAATACCGTGATGCAAATTCTGCCACATCAGCACCATTGCTGTTGGGTATTACAAAAGCATCTCTGGGTACACAAAGCTGGATATCTGCAGCATCCTTCCAGGAAACTACTAAGGTATTGTCTCAGGCTGCCATCAACGGTAAGTCGGATATGCTGATGGGCCTTAAGGAAAACGTTATTACAGGTAACCTGATACCAGCAGGTACCGGTATGCGTGACTTTGATGACATGGTTGTAGGATCGAAAGAAGAGTTTGAATTGCTGATGGCCAACAAGGACGTACTGCAGTTTGACGAAGAAGAATAGTAAGTACTTAGTTAAGTATAAAAAAGTAAAGGCCGCCCTCGCAAGAAGGCGGCCTTTACTTTTGTTAACTGTTTTATCTACTTTGAAAGGGTGAGATGCCTATAAATAAAAACGGCTGCCCGGATAGACAGCCGCATGGTATTTTAAAATGTAATTTCCTAGTGTACCTCAAGACCGCTGTGTGTGCCATGTGCATGCAGTATTTCCTGGGCACGGGCAGTTTCTTCTTCTGTGCCTTGTGCAATGATGAGGAACTTACCTTCTTCAAGGAATTTAGCATACTTCCTGGCTGGTTGTTCGGTTAGGCCGACAGTAGCAAGCACAGTTGCTATTCCACCGCCAATGAGGCCAAAATCGATGCCTGCTACAGCACCTACTATTGCGCCTGCGCCAAATAGAAAGCCCAGGCCGGGTATGGCAAATACGCCAATACCTGTGAGTATGCCTACTGTTGCACCTATTGCCGTACCAGCACCAATGCCTACAGGGTTTAAAGGATCTTTGATAGATAAATTCATATTCTCATCTATCTCCTCTGTTTCTGATTTGCCTATTATAGACAAGTTCTGAATAGGATAACCTTGCGCTTTCATTTGGGCGACTGCGGCGATAGCATCGTTGTGGTTTTCGTAAATTCCGATCGTAGTTTTCATAATATGCGTTTTATATGTGTGAGTAATTGTGTGTTTTTTAATTTATATAAAAAGTGTTCCAGCAGAAATTTGTGTTGCAATTATTGTGATAATACCCTTATTTCGACCCTGCGGTTCTTATTGGCATCTTCTTCGGTTTCTTCCCTTACTACTATAGGGCGGCTTCTGCCATAGCCTGCATATTTAAGCCTGCTGCTGTCTATGCCTTTGTTCACCAGGTAATCGTAAATAGCCCTGGCGCGGTTAACAGAAAGATTCATGTCGCCAACATCTATATCCAGCGCATCAGCATAGTCGCGGATGCAACATACATGACCTTCTATTTTTATTTTTAGAGTGGAGTGGCTTTCCAATACATCGTATAATTGCTCCAGTTCGGCAGTTGATTGAGGTGTGATAACATGCCGTTCAGGGAGAAAATAGATGTTTTTAAGCACATAGGTTTCCCCTGGTGTGTAGATAGCAAGATCTGTAATGTTGTTTTTGTAGTTCTTTGCAGGTGGCGGCCCTGCTATCTTTTTTACTGACGTTGGTGGGGTAGAGACAGTAGTCTTTTTAGTTGCCGTCCTTCCGCTCCGTTCCACAACAATATCTACTTTCCGATCGGCCGGATACCCTTCAGCATCTTTTTGATTGCGGTTTACCTGTCCTTTCCCAATACATAACTTAATATCGCTTTTATTTATGTTGTAAGTAACCAGGTAATCGCGCACATTATAAGCGCGTGCATCAGACAGTTTTTTATTTGCCTTTTCAGTGCCCAGGTAGTCTGCATAGCCTACTATAAGAATATTGCTGCCGGGTATTATTCTGTCATTATAGACTAGCGCATCAATGCGCGCTTTGGCAGCGCTGTTTAGTTCTGGTACATTGAGATCAAAATAAATATGGAAAGTATCTGTGGCGTGTTGCGCAGATACCGTAA
>JABDEZ010000071.1 GCA_013286835.1 Bacteroidota bacterium | reverse complement strand
AATTATAAATTCTGATGATCGAATATGCTTCCTGGTATAGATGTCAACGCTATCATCATCAAAATCGCAGTATTGCGCGTGGGCGGCGTGGGTGCATACCACTAGGATAATGCACGATAGTAGTTTGATTAGGGGGTTCATAATGGTTCTTTTATTGAAATTACAAAAAAAATAAATAAAACAACTTATGCTAATTTTCTCCTGTACATCTGTATCGTATTTTCCAACCCATAGTACAGCGTATCACTGATGAGTGCATGACCTATAGATACCTCAAGCAGTTGTGGTATGCTACGGGCAAAGAAGTTCAGGTTGTGCAAATCCAGGTCGTGGCCTGCATTGATACCCAGATTGTTTTGTGTGGCTATTGTGGCAGCAGCTATATAGTCTTTTATAGCTGCGTCTTTATCTGTATGGTAGTTGCTTGCATAGGCTTCGGTGTACAGTTCTACACGATCTGTACCCGTTGCTGCAGCGGCGGCAACGAGTTCGGGTACCGGATCTACAAATATGCTTACACGTATGCCAGCGCGCTTAAAGGTGGCAATCGTATCCCGCAGATAGTCGGCTTTGCCTATGGTATCCCAGCCGTGGTTGCTGGTGAGCTGACCGGGGTCGTCTGGTACCAGTGTTACCTGCTCTGGCTTTACATCCAGCACCAGCTGCATAAACTTATCTTCAAGCGGGTTGCCTTCTATATTAAATTCGGTAGTTACTATCTGCTTCAGGCTATACACATCACTGTAGCGTATGTGGCGCTCATCGGGGCGCGGGTGCACAGTTATACCCTGGGCACCAAAGCGTTCGCAGTCGGCAGCCACTTTTAACAGGTCGGGGTTGTTACCACCGCGGCTATTGCGCAGAGTGGCTATCTTATTTATATTAACTGAAAGCCTTGTGGCCATTGTTTTATTTTTAGTAAAATTAAATAGCATTTCCATCTAAATTGCAGTTATGTGGCTACCAGGTACAAATAAACTTATGGCAATAGTGTTATCGGCATGGCTGCTATTGGGTTGTATGAGTTGCAGCCAGCCACAAACCACCACAAAAAAAGTGTTCAGGCTCAACTACGCCAGCGGCAGCCTGGAGAGTATAGACCCCGCATTTGCCAAAGACCTTTATGTAATGTGGACGGTACACATGATATACAATACCCTTGTAGAGGCCGATGAACACCAGCATATAGTACCCAGCCTGGCAAAAAGCTGGGTGGTATCGGCCGATGGCCTTACTTATACCTTTAACCTGCGCAGCGACGTGTACTTCCAGGATAATCCGCTCTTCCCCAGCGGCAAAGGCAGGCGCATGACGGCGGCAGATGTGGCCTACAGCCTGGGAAGACTTATAGATCCAGCAATAGCATCAACCGGCGGTTGGATATTTAACGGTAAGGTGGATGAGCAGCAGCCTTTTACCGCAGTAAACGATACCACAGTGCAAATAAAACTGGCGCATCCGTTTCGCCCGCTGGTGCAGATGCTGAGCATGCCATACTGCAGCATAGTACCCAAAGAGGTGGCTGTGCATTGGGGCAGGGATTTCCGCAGGCACCCTTGCGGCACCGGTCCATTTATGTACCACTACTGGGATGAAGGCAATGTGCTGATACTACATAAGAACCCAAACTACTGGGAGATAGACCAAGGCCACAAACTACCCAATGTAGATGCGGTGCAGGTAACATTTACCGATAGCAAAGCCACAGAGTTTTTCTTATTCATGCAAGGCAAGCTGGACTTTGTTAATGGTATAGATGGCACCTTTAAAGACCTGGTATTATCGCGCAACGGCACCATAAAAAAAGAGTACGCAAACAAGTTCCGTTTGGACAAAGGTGTGTACTACGATACAGAGTATATAGGCTTCCTTATGGACAGCACTGCACCCGGCATGAAGCTGGTACGCCAGGCCATAAACTATGCAGTTGACCGCAAAAAAATAGTTACTTACTTTCGTAATGGGAGTGGAATACCTGCATGTGGCGGCTTTATACCGTATGGTATGCCTGGATATGACAGCACAGAAGATTATGGATATCATTATGACCCGGCAAAGGTGCAACAGCTACTTGAAAAAGCTGGATACCCACATGGCAAAGGACTACCGGTATTAAAAATAACAACGGTAGATAACTGGGTAGATATTACCAACCTGGTAGCAACACAGCTACAAGAAGCCGGCATACCCACACAAATAGATGTGCTGCAGCCCAACATTCTAAAACAGCAAACGGCTGTAGGGCAGGTAGCATGTTTCAGGGCTACATGGCTGGCCGACTATCCAGATGCCGAAAGCTACATGGCATTCTTCTACAGCCACTACCCTGCCCCGCCCAACTACACCCGTTTCAAAAACGAGCAGTTTGACAAATGGTATGAACAAAGCCTGAATGCTCCCGACAGTACACGCTTACTGCTATACCGCAGCATGGATAGCCTGGCTATGAGCTATGCTTCTGTACTGCCTTTGTTTTACGACCAGTTGCTGCATTTCACCCAAAATAACGTGCATGGTTTTACCAGCAATGCCATGAATATAATAGACCTTAAAAAAGTGGAGCTCAGATAATATAACAAGTCTTTAAAAGACCATTGTAATAGTTATACTTATTTTTGAACAGCATGAAATTCAAATTATTGGTACTGGCATTGCTTACTTGTGTGCACACGTACGCGCAGGATGTAAAAACCATAAAACTAAAGAACCAACCCATAGAGTATGCGCCACGCAATTTTCATATTGCGAACGTAACTGACGACCGCGAAAATACCACTACAATAGGTGCTGTGCATATAGACCATACAGGCGAGCTTGTAAATATAAATTTGCAGGGAGGCGCAGCACCAGCCTTGCAAGCATTTATAGAACAGAACGTAAAGCAGAACGACAATACTACCGCCATAAATATACACATCAAGCAATTGAAAGTGTACCAAAAAAATGGTTCGGGCGCACCGCAGGTTGTAGTAGAGATAGGAGTGGGCTACTATATACAAGACCAGTTATTAATAGAATACAGTGGCAATGCATCTCAACAAGGTGGACCGGAAATAAGCCAAACAATAGAAGGCCTGGTGCGGAAAAATATTAATGAAACCCTTACCCGTTTTGATGAATGGTGGGCCAGCCATAAAAACCAGTTCAGCACCAGCGGAAAAATGGTAGCTACCGGCATAAAAATGACTGTTGAGGAAGGTACAACTAATGGCAATGACGACCTTATACTCTACCGCACAAGGCGGCCACTAACACTAGACGATTTTAAAGGACTACCTGACGACCAAAACCCGGGTGCGGTAGCAGTAACATACAGTGGCATCAGTGTATCGTACAACAGCCAGATACAGGATGGAAGGGCAACTGTAAAAGTGGTAATTACGCCGACATTCAGCATCAGCAGATCGTGGTGCAGAACCGCCAGCAGGAATGCGCACACACTCAACCACGAGCAAAAACATTTTGACCTGACAGGCCTTAAAGCCTGCGAGCTTATGACGGCAATTAAGAACTATCCCTTCACACCCGAGCACTATGAGCAGGAACTGGATGCACTCCGCGAAAAAGCATTGAAAGAACTGGATGCTGAACAGAACCTGTATGACAAGCAAACCAACCACGGCACTATAGCTGCAGCGCAAACAAAATGGACCAATGACATCAACAAAAGAGTAGCTGAGCAAACATGTTATTAGCGATTAGGAATACTGCCACTGCGTAGCTTTTTTAATGCCTTTTCCAATCTCTTGCGTTTTGTTTCCAGTTCTACATCAGCAAGGCGGGTAGTAAATGTTTTATAAAAAGCGCTTTATGTTGTTCATCAATAATTGGGAGCGCATTTTCTGCATAGGTAGGTAATTGATTAACAGGACTGTTCAATATTTGTTCGTTCAGCAGTACCAGCACATCGTCGGTATATTCTTTTATCTTACCCAATTTCACGAGTATAGCTACGTAGTGATCTTTGGTGATTACAGAACCTTTCTCTGCCACATCACCCAGCGCTCCCAATGCATTGTAGATATCTTTAGGGACTTCATTGGTAATCATGCTTGGGGCGGTCATGGCACCCCATTGCATACGGTTGTTGTTGCTGTGCAACAAGGCTAAAATATCATTTACGTATATAGCAACAAGGGTGGGTTCTGTCTCAGCTACCTCATACAATGTTTTTATACAATCGCCCTGTATGCCTTTGTTTTTATTGCGCAGGTTCTGTACCAGCTCTTTAACCGCAGCAGCATCTTTATTTCCAACAATTTCCTGTGCAAGCTCCTTGTTGGGTAACTCGTCTCGCCGGCTGAGCGATGTAGCGAGCTTATCTATTACAGACATATAGAAATGTATTGAGACAATAAATTTAGCGGTAATGTGAATGGTTAACTCATAAAAGTGGTTGCACCTACTAAGGCACAACCACTATAAAATAAAGGAGTGTAAATTATTGTTTTGAAAAAAAGGTCCAACTTATACCACTTTTAGCCTGGTCGGTAGTGTCTATTAGTTCCATGCTGGTGGCGGTAAGCGATGCAATTTTAAAGTAGGTGTTAGGCGGGCTTTGTGTCGTGTCGGTAGTGAACAGGTAAGTATTGTTATTTACAAGTTTCCACGTAAACGGTTCCTGGAAGCCTACTATAGTCTCAATCCCACTGCCATTTGAGTTGTATTTAACCGTAACGCTTTCTATCAATACACTGCTATCCAGTTCATTGGCATCCATGATGCCGTTCTTATTATAGTCCTGGTATTGCTTGGTAACCTTCCAGCTGCCTACAATGCTGGATGATGATGAACTGCTGCTTTTGCTGCAGGCAGTAGTAATAATAAAAGAAAATGCAAGTGCGCTTAATGCGAGGTTAGTTAATTTGTGCATGTTTTGATTTATGGTTGGTGTTAAAATAAGGATTATTTAGTAAAGAATAACCATGTAGTAAGAAGGGCTGGCCCAATTACCTAACCTTGCAAATTATTGCACCGCCATTGCGTCCAGTTCACTCTTCCTTAAAAAATATTTTCCCAACACATCAAATTCTACATTCACTATACTACCTTCCTCTATTGCTCCAAAATTGGTGTGGGTGTAGGTGTACGGTATGATGGTGACGGTACACTCATCGCGACCAACATTAAAAACGGTAAGGCTCACCCCGTTTATGCATATAGACCCCTTCTCTATCACCAATGGTGCAAAGGCAGGCGCAAACCTAAACCTGTACAACCAGCTACCCTCAAGGGTCTGCTTTTCTATACACTGTGCAGTAGCATCCACATGTCCTTGTACAAAATGGCCATCCAGACGGTCGCCTGCTTTTAGCGCACGTTCTATGTTTATGGTATCGCCTGTTTGCCAGTTGCCAGCATTGGTCTTGGCCAGTGTTTCTGCTACAGCTGTTACTTTGAAGGTGTCACCATCTATAGCAACCACGGTAAGGCATACACCGTTGTGTGCTACACTCTGGTCAATTTTAAGTTCGTGCGTTATGCCGCACTGTATGGTAAAGTCTATATTAGAACCATGGTGTGCTATGTGTGCCACAGTGCCTGTGGTTTCAATTATTCCTGTAAACATGAAAGTTTATTTAATTTTTACTGCTAGCCCTATATGGTAAGTAGTACCGGTATCTGCAACAACCGTAAAATATACATGCACATAAGGCATGGTATCTGCAAGGTTTCGGGTTAAGGTACCGCTTACTGTATCTACAGGGCGGCATAGGGGTTGTCCCGTACCGATTGTAGTATCTAAAGTGGCTGAAAAAGCCAGTCCGGCTGTAAGATGCAAAGTATCGCCCGGCGCACAAAATCCGGTAAGCAGTAACGCAGTGTGGGAGCTGGATGTAATCACCAGTGTATCTATGCGCGTGTAGGTGTGCGTAAAGTCACTTTGCAAAACAGAATCGGAATATACATACCTCCCTACAAACAAGTCGTTGGGATAAAAGCAAATTGTATTATCCGGCTTACCGGGAAAACCCCAGTTATAATTAACCGCAGCGGGATCATTACAATATGGATTAGTAAGACGCGGGTCGCCATTGGTCGTCTTATTACTTTGCTTCTGGCATGCACAAACCAAGGCCACCAGTACCACACAAACCGCAATAAACAGGCGCGAGATCGTTTTCATGTGCAAAATTCCTTTACTTACTAAACGCTTATTTCAGCTTAAAATTACCCCCAATATCTTTTATGTGGAAAAATATTTGTTCAAAATGGAATTTTCCTTATTTTTGCACTCCTTAAACGACCAAAGGGGGTATATAACTATGCTGATATTAGATGCCAAAGATTGCGAAAACATTGACAAGGCGCTCAAGAAATACAAGAAAAAATTTGAGAAAGCACGTATCCTTAACCAATTAAGGGACCGTCAGTTCTACACTAAGAAGTCCATCAGGCAACGTACACAAGTGCTTAAGGCAGTGTACAAGCAACAGCTTGCATCAGGCAAACTTGATGATTAAAAAAAGTGGGCTCAGGCCTTAACTTTTTTCTCACAAATATATTTGCGCCCGGTACTGTAAATGATTATATTTACAGTACCGGGCTTTACTATGATAGAAAACTGGCTAACGGATTTTTTACAATACCTGCGCTTCGAGAAACGCTACTCCCCACTTACGGTAACTGCATACCGCAATGATATAGAACAATTTATTATATTTTGCAATTCAGAATTCTCTATTTCATCTGCAACACAGATAACTCATTTCCATATACGCACATGGCTGGCTACGCTAAAAGACAATAAACTAACTGCACGCAGCCTTAACCGCAAAATATCGAGCCTCAGCTCTTTTTATAAATATCTGCTGAAAAACGGCCTGGTGGAGAAAAACCCCACCCGCCAGTTGCATGCACAGCGCCTGCCTGAACGCCTGCCTGTTTACCTTAAAGAAACAGAAATAGAAAACCTGCTGGAAGAAGTACAATTTGAAGAAGGCTTTAAGGGCTTTACAGACCGTATGATCTGCGACCTCTTATACCAGACCGGCATGCGCCGCGCAGAACTGCTACAGTTAAAAGAAACTGACGTGGAGTGGAGCCTGGGGCAAATAAGAGTGCTGGGTAAAGGCAATAAAGAACGGCTGATACCCGTTAACCCAGCCACATTGCAAGACCTGAGAGACTATATAACTGCTAAAAAGCAGCTGGATCAATACGATAGCCAATACCTGCTGAATACCACTACCGGTGAAAAACTATATGCAGGTTACGTGTACCGCACGGTAAAAGCCTACCTGGCACAAGTAACCACCCAAAAGAAAAAAAGCCCCCATGTATTGCGCCATACATTTGCAACACACTTGCTGAACAATGGCGCTAATATACAGGCAATAAAAGACCTGCTGGGCCATAGCAGCCTGGCAGCAACACAAGTTTATACGCATAACAACATAGAAAAGCTAAAGGAGATTCATAAACTGAATCACCCAAGAGGGTAATATTTATTTTTTAACCATAAAAATCCGTACAGTATGAATGTACAAATTCAAACAGTGCACTTCGAAGCCGATACAAGGCTTAAGGATCATGTAACCGCGAAACTGGAAAAACTGAAGACGTTTCATGATAAGATAATAGGTGTGGAAGTCTATTTGAGACTTGACAATGTAGTGCATAATATAAAGGACAAGGTTGCTGAAATAAAGGTGTACGTACCCAAGCATTCCTATTTTGTGAAACACGAGAGCAAGACGTTTGAAGAATCCTTCGACCTGGCTTTTGACAGCATGGTAACCCAAATAAAGCGAAATAAAGAAAAAGCCACAGTAGCTTAGAAAAACAACAAATCGATCATATTTAGCCGGTCCTTATTTCAAGGCCGGTTTTTTTATTGCAGGTACTATTAAATATTTTCCAAAAAGATTATCTTGCGATTATTACGTCTTAATAATTTACTTACAAATGCTCAATACCTATACTAAAATAGTTATAACGCTTTTTGCTGCAAGCTTCCTTTTTACGTCGTGCAGCAAGCAATACAGTAAGGACGATCCCTTGCCACCTACATATGCACCATCCATATTTATAGGTAGCGATAACCAGTTCATATACGCTTTTGACCCCCAGACCAGCGCAAAGCACTGGGAGTATAATGTGGGTGATAAAATAGTGGCATCCCCATTGCTGTACCAGGGAACTTTGTACGTACCTACATTGAGCGGAGTTGTATTTGAGCTAAATGCTAAAACAGGCGCATTCAAAAGGAAATTAGACCTGCATTCAAGCGTGTATGGTACACCTATTGCTGATGGTGGCCTTATATACTATCCTACAAGCAGCAACCAGCTGTATGCCATTGATATTCCCACAGATACTATCAGGTGGGCAGCATCATCAGGCGGAGCAATACAATCGTCACCTACCATTTATCACGGCAACCTGATATATGCCAGTTATGATGGCAGCGTTTACGCCATTGATAAGCTAACGGGCGGCGGTGTATGGAGTTATGCTACGGGAAGCACAAATGCATTTTATTCATCACCTGCCACATCGGGCCAGTATGTATATATAGGCGGCATGAATGGCACTATGTATTGCATTAACGCCACAACGGGTAACCTGCGCTGGTCTTACAAAACCAAAGGCTCCATAGAAAGCTCGCCCACGGTATATCAGGGTAACTGTATTTTTGGCAGTGACGACTACCATTTTTATTGTATAGATACGGCTACAGGTAAGCCCCGATGGATAGACAGCCTGGGTGAACGTGTTATTTCATCGCCTATTGAAGTTGCAAACGTAATTTACTTCGGCTGTTTCGATTATCATTTTTACGCGGTCAATGTATTGGACGGTTCCATTAAGTGGTCTCTGCTTACTACAGGCCTTATTAAGTCTTCGCCCTTGGTCTATGGCCCATACGTTTACATTGGCGGGTACGATAAGAACTTTTATGCGCTGGATACTGCACAGGGTAGCGTTATCTGGAAAGAGAATATCAATGGCGTAATAGAATGTTCACCACTGGTGGATGACCTGTCGGGTACCACACAAAATAACTCCGGCATTAGCGGTTATACCAACTAATACTATTTTTAATAAATATACTTAGAGCCTTTGCACATGCAGGGGCTTTTTTTTGCCCGTATATTATATTCCCGTCCGCATGTTCTTAAAAAATATAAAGTTGGTAACTTTAACAGCTTTTCAATTGTGATCCCTGATGTTGTATGCTGTTGTAGATATTGAAACCACCGGAAGTTATGCCATGGGTAACGGCATAACCGAAATAGCCATTGTAATACACGACGGGGAAAAAGTGCTGGACTTTTACGAGACCCTCGTCAACCCGCATCGTCCCATACCCTGGTTCATACAAAACCTCACCGGTATTACCAATGAAATGGTAGCCAATGCACCCGCTTTTGAAGAGGTAGCGCCCCATGTACACAGCCTGCTGCAAGACAAGGTATTTATAGCCCACAACGTAAATTTCGACTACTCATTTGTAAAACACCACCTGCAGGTTTGCGGCTTAGACCTCAACACCCCCAAGCTATGTACGGTAAGGCTCAGCCGTAAAATATTGCCCGGGCTGAATGGCTATAGCCTGAGCAAGCTGAGCCACCAGCTGAACCTAAGCCTTACTAATCACCACCGCGCTGGCGGCGATGCTATGGCTACAGCAAACCTGTTTGCTATACTGCTGAACCGCGACACCGAAAGCGTGATAAAAGGTATGCTGAAGGGCCGCAACAAAGAACAATACCTGCCACCCCACCTGCCTGTAAGCGACCTGGACCAGATGCCCGTGACACCAGGTGTGTATTACTTTTATAATGCCGCCGGTAAGGCCATATATGTAGGTAAAGCCAAAAATTTGCTGAAGCGGGTAAAAAGTCATTTTGCTAATAACAAGCCCACCAAGCAGAAACAGGATTTTTTGCGCGACATACACAAAATAAGCTATAAAGAATGCGGTACCGACCTGATGGCGCACATACTGGAAAGTACTGAGATACGCAGGTTATGGCCTATTTACAACCGCAGCCAGCGTGGCTATCTCCCAAAGTTCGGGTTGTTTGTGTATGAGGATATGAATGGGTACAAACGCTTTACGGTAGAGAAGAACAAACAATTTTACAAGCCTATTTACACCTTTAATACTATAACCGAGGGGCATACCCGCATACGCGAGCTGGTAACAGAATTTGGCCTTTGCGCGCGCCTGTGCAACATGGGGAAGGATATTGACTGCACCAACGGAAAGGCTGCCGATACCTGCACCGGCACGTGTACAGCACTCATCAGCGTAGCAGATTATAATGCAAGGGTTACCGATGCCATAAACTGGATGCAGAAAAGGCTGCCCAGCTTTGTGCTGATAGACAAAGGCATTGACGATAATGAACACAGCTGCATACTGATAAAGGAAGGCAATTTCTACGGCATGGGCTACATAACAGACAAGGGCTGGCTTAAGAATATAGACGGCCTTGAAAAACAAATAGAACCCCTACAGGATAACGATTACGTGCGCAACCTCATATACAAACATGCTACGGAGTACCCAGAGAAGTGCGTGAGCTTTGCCTAATCTATTCTTCAACTTTTACCAGTTTCTCAGACTTGATGAACCTGCCATAACTATCATAAACCTTGACCATATATATGGCATTGGGCAGTTTGTGCAGATCTATTGCGGTTGCATTATCAACAGCCATCACCTTCCTGCCATCAATGGTATAAATAAATACATCTACATTTTCTGATGCATTTATGTAAAGGACGTTACTGGCAGGGTTGGGGTATAATGTTACAATGATGTAACCCTTATGCAAATCGTATGGCAGACTTGTTCCTTCACAGCCTGCGCCATTTGTCACTGCTACCGTGTACTCACCATCTTCGAGTGGTGTAATACATGGTGTTACCTGCCCTGCCAGTTTAACTCCATTAACGTACCACTGATAAGTAGTATAACCAGTTGCACAAAGCTGCTTTTTGGCGGTGGTTATTATGGGAGTTAACAATGCATTTATAGTAAGGTTACTACCGTTATCTGTACCGATAAGAGCGGGACTACTGCTTACAACGCGTATCCTGTAGCTAGTGCCTGAAGGGATATTAGTCGGGATGATTACTGTAATGCTGCCAGTCGTAGTCCCATTAAGCGTACCGATATTTACCGTTGAAGAAAAATACCCTGCAGCATCTGATAGCTGTGCAGTGAAAATATTATTGTTTGAAAAGGTGTCGGTTGTTATAAAAGGAATATTGACGGTGCTACCAGGACACAAAGAATTTGAAATAATACCGGTTATAATGTCTGACTGTTGATTTGAAAACTTCACCAATAACCCATCTTCAGCGCCGTGATAAATTGTTTGGCTATTACTATCTGCCGGCATGTACATATTTGAAGCGATGTACCCGACGGCATAAATACGACCAAAAATATCTGACCCACAACCGTAAAAGCCATCGGATTCATTACCACCAAAGTAAGTTGCCCATTTTCTTATCCCTGTACTGTCAAATTCTACCATGTAACCATCAGTTTGCCCTCCGATATCATTCTGGTATGCGTCCACTGTTGCTATACCTGAATCAGACGCCGTATAACCAACAGCATAAATGTTGCCCATAGAGTCAAAAGCCGTTCCAAAACAATTATCCACTTTACTCCCGCCATAGTATGTGCCCCATTTACGAATGCCGTCTGCATTAAACTTCACAATGAATGCATCTGTCCCGCCACCATATACCGTTTGATATGCACCAGAACTTGCTATTCCGGATGTTGAGGACGTTGGTCCGCACAAATAAATACTACCAAACCTATCTATACCCAGTGTATTTTCGTAAATACTTTCATTACCACTACCACCGTAATATGTAGCCCATTGACGAGCACCCGAAGAATCGAATTTCGCTAAGTATGCATCAATTCCGCCGCCCAAGGATACCTGGTATGCGTTTGAAGTTGCTATCCCGGCACTTGAAGTAGTAAACCCTGAAATGTATACATTTGAAGCAGCATCTGTAACTATCCCCCCAGCCCTGTCTGTACCATTGCCGCCGTAATAAGTACCCCATAGCCTGTTTCCTAAAGAATCGAATTTGACCAAAAAGCCATCGTCGCCTCCACCACCATATGTTGTTTGATATGCTCCGTTTGTAGCGATACCAGTTGCGGCACTTGTACTTCCTGCCAAGTATACATTACCGACAGCATCAGTTTTACAACCATAGCCGGCATCCTCAATACCAGAACCATAATAAGTTGCCCATAGCCGGGCACCTGTTGCGGAAAATTTTACAAGCATAGCATTTTCTTGGCCGATTAGATATATTTGGAATGCGCCGGGAGTCGCGAGTCCTGTACTGAAAGTATAGCCTGCCATATATACATTACTTGAGGCATCTATTGTACAAGAAAGCCCTGCGTCATTACTGCTTCCCCCATAGTATGTACCCCATAACCTGTTGCCGGAGCTGTCAAATTTCACCAATAGGGCATCACCACCCGTGCCATTGACTATTTGATAACCGTTCGTTGAAGCAACGTAGTCTGGCGATTCCGTATACCCTGCGCATACAATGTCTCCTGATTGCTCTGTTGCTATACTCCAAAACTCGTCATTGCTACTCCCTCCATAATACATGCCCCATTCCACACTCGGGTCTATTCGCAGTTCACCGCCATCGTACTCTTCCACATCAAAGCCAATGCTCCCGTCGTCATTGTGTGTAAAAGCTGTTTTTACTAGTAGGTCACCTGCATAACTTACTGGTGCATCCTCTCTCACTTCGCCTAATGTTGTCTTCATCAGCAGTTCACCAGCTTCTGTTATCTGCACACTTTGCGCATCATCTATTTTCAGTTTTATTTGTTTAGGGTCGCCGCCACGGTGTACCAGGAAATCGTACTTCAGTTTGTTGCCATTGCAATACACTACCCAGTCTATTTGCGGGTACACGTTTTCGTACACTATTCTTTCGTAGGTACCTACGTTTGTTATACCATCAGGACAGCCAGAAGTATAGAAGTTTTCGGTGTAGATATTCTTGGCCTCTTTGCGGATGATAGCGTTTGGATTAGCACCAGCAAGTGATAATGAAAACCGATAGGTCTCTTTCTTTGTCTCTTTTGACAGCTCCGCCTGCTCTCGAGGGTCTTTATGCAACTTATCGTGATCTTCAGGGCAGGTAATTTTGTTGAACTGGTAATTGATACCTGTGGCAGTAAGAAAGAGCTGTGTTGTACCGCTATGGGCAGTAAATAGTATGTCGGGGCGTGGTTGTCCTTTATCATTTATAACCTGGCCACGGTTTTCTGTGAACAGCAGGTGTGACGCTTGCTGTATGGCAGCCATTTTTGCGGCAGCAGGTGCAATGCCGGGAACCGCAAAAACAATTTGCCCATGCACCAGGATCAAAAAAAGGGTAAGCAGGGCAATATGGATACGGCGCATATTATAGTGCTAGCAGGTAAATAAGTAAAACGATACTAATTTAATATATTAATATCATAACGGCGCATATTTATAGAAATAAACACCGGGCGATCTCATATACAATGCTACCAATTTACTTCTCCCCCAGCCTATTGATGCCGGCCTTTGCCTGCTGGTCTATAGATGTTTGAAAATCGTGATCGCGCATACTTAGGGCCTCTTTAAAATGCTGGATAGCTTCGTTGCGTTTGCCTTCTTTTTCGTATAGGAACCCCATTTGCAAGGCAGCACGCGCAGCAAAATGTTCTTGCCTTTCGCTACCGAGGTTTATGGTAGCCTGGTAGAGCTGCAAAGCTTTTTCATGGTTCCCCAGTTCATCGTAAGCCCTCGCCAGCCTGAAGTCATATTCCAGCTGATCTTGTATGGGCAAACCTTTGTCATTCATTTTCAGCAGTATTTCCAAAGCCCTGTTATAATAACCACCGTCTATCAGCAAGCGGGCCTGCAGTATGTAAGTATTGGGTACTATTTTATTCTCAGCAAATCGTTGCGCCTGTTTATCTGCATCTGTAGCTGTATTGCCTGCATCCGGTATTTTGTCGCGGCAATAGTTGCCCTGTGTCCCATTGTTTTTTGCATAATAGTAAAGCGCCATTTTCTGCCACGCATCCTTTACATAAGGCTTACCGGTGTAGTTTTTCAGGAACCGTTCAAAGTAGCCTATACAAGCAGGGTCAAGTTTATTCAGCAAGGCGCAACCTGTTTCATAATCAAATATGGGGTAACGGCTGTAGTATTTATTGCTTTGCGCCTCTGTCATGGCTTGCACTGCGGCATCTGCTTTGCGGTAATTCAGGGCCACATTGGCTTTTAAAAAGGCATACAGCAGGTTGTTGTGCGTATTCAGTTTACTACTGTTTATATAATCCCACACCTCTGCCCTTTGCGATAACAGGTAGAACCTGAGATACAGGTAGTAAATAACACCTTCAGCCTTTAGTGGATCTTCGTCAGTGTGTGTGTTCACAAACTCGGTGAGGTTAGCTATACCTTTCTTTACATCACCTTTCAGTCCAAATAAAACAGCTATCCATTTATAGTTTTCGGGTATCGTTCCGGTCACTGTTTGCTCCAGGCCATAAAAGAGTTGGTTATAGGTAAAGTCAGGATGCTTTTTCCGGTTTTCATCGCTTTGCAAATAAGATTTTCTAAAGACAAGTGCAGCGCCCAGGTTATCGTTAAAGCGGATGCGTACCAACGCCCAATGCAAGTATAACCCCGCCTTGCAGAAATGATACCATGGTGAATCGTGACTGCCCCTTTCCAAAATATCTATGCGCTCTTCCAGGTGATCTTTCCGCTGTACATAGCTGTTTTTATCGCCGCTGAATAAGAGTGATAAAAAATCTCCGTAATCGGCAATATAGGTTGCCATCAGGTTGTAGGGGTGTTGCCTTATCTCGGCATATATTGCCGCATCGCCTTCTGGCATTTGCAGGCCTATATAGGCATTATAAGCCTTGCGGCAGTTGTCATCATAATCATATACATATTGCTG
>JABDEZ010000070.1:5799-15180 GCA_013286835.1 Bacteroidota bacterium | reverse complement strand
CCATACCAGATGCATGCAAGATGGCTTTAAGTTGCAAAGGCGTTCCGTCAACGTTTGTTAGGCCATAAGCTTCCAGTAGCGCAATGCGGTCTTCGGCTTCGTTAATAGTAGGATTACCAAAGCGGCCATATACATATCCTTTTTCTTCCTGCTTAAAAATGGCTATTGCCTGTGGATGGACAGGCATTGTGCTAATGCAGAAAAAGTTGCTGCATTCCTGGCACAAAACAAAAATGTAGCCCATGTGAATTATTTGGGACTGCAAAGCCATCCTGATTATGAAGTAGCAAAAAAACAAATGAAACATCCTGGCGCTATGCTAAGCTTCGAGTTGAAAGGAGGCTTTGATGCAGGTGTAGCATTCATTAACAAACTAAAGGTTTGCATCAGTGCGGTGTCGTTAGGCACCTGCGATACATTGGTTTCTCATCCGGCATCAACCACACACGTGGGTGTGCCACGCGAGAACCGTATTAAATATGGCATAACAGATGGATTGATAAGAATGAGTGTAGGCATTGAAACCGTAGAAGATATATTGGCAGACCTGGAACAAGCCATAGGCTAAGGTTATAAGCCACCCAAGCCAATAAAATAGTATTATAGTAAACATAAAAGAGCATAACAAGAATGAAAACAGCTTATGTAATAGACGCCATCCGCACCCCAATTGGTAAATACGGTGGCAGCCTTTCTTCTGTTCGTCCAGATGATCTGCTGGCGCATGTTATAAAAACAATAATAGCACGCAACCCGAAAGTAGATGTGAACGCTATTGAAGATGTAATAGCTGGCGCTGCCAACCAGGCCGGCGAAGACAACCGTGATGTTGCCCGTATGTCTGCCTTGCTTGCAGGCTTGCCTATAACGGTTGGTGGCAATACAGTTAACCGCCTTTGCGGTTCTGGTATGCAGGCAATAATGGACGCAGCAAGGGCCATCATGTGTGGAGATGGAGAGATAATTATTGCAGGTGGTGTTGAAAGCATGAGCCGTGCACCGTTTGTTATGGGCAAGGCAACCAGTGCATTTGCACGCCAGCCCGAAATGTTTGATACTACACTGGGATGGCGTTTCATTAACCAGAAGTTGAGCGACTTGCACCATCCTTATACTATGGGAGAAACTGCAGAAAACGTTGCAGAACGTTGGAATGTGACCCGCGAAGAGCAAGACCAGTTTGCATGGAACAGCCAGGAGAAATATGCTGCCGCCGCTGCTGAGGGGAAGTTTACTGAAGAAATAGCGCCTGTAACTGTTGACCTGGGCAAAGGCAAAACAACTGTTGTATCGGTTGATGAACCACCCCGCCAGACACCTCTGTCAAAACTTGCCGAACTGAAACCTGTATTCAAGAAAAATGGTACCGTAACGGCGGCAAATGCCAGCGGTATAAACGATGGGGCGTCAGTGCTGTTGCTGGCCAGCGAAGATGCTGTTGCAAAATATGGTTTGCAGCCTATTGCCAAAATAAAAGCTATGGCCGTAGCAGGAGTTGACCCTGCAATAATGGGCGTTGGCCCCGTACCAGCATCACTCAAAGCACTGAGCCGCGCAGGTCTGCAAATGGATGATATAGACCTTGTAGAGCTGAACGAAGCTTTTGCTGCACAAAGCATTGCCTGTATGCGCGACCTTGGGTTGCAAGCTGCCAAAGTAAATGTAAATGGCGGTGCGATAGCTATAGGGCATCCGCTGGGCTGCAGTGGCGCGCGTATATCTACTACACTGTTGTACGAGATGCGCCGCCGCAAAGCAAAGTACGGCCTAGCTACTATGTGTATTGGTGTTGGCCAGGGGGTTGCTATTATTTACGAACGAGTATAAATCAAACTGCTCTACCCACCAGCTTAAAGCTGGTGGGGATACTCGCGATAGATTCAATCGCGAGTATTCGCACGAGTTGTTGGTCAGGCGACCAACAACGGCATAAAATCAGGTAGAACACGGAAAATATAAGCGATGAATAAAATAGATATCCATACCCATATAATGCCAGAACATATACCCAACTGGTTTAAGAAGTACGGGTATGGTGAATTTATACACCTGGATCATCATAAACCTTGTTGCGCCCGCATGATAAAAGGCGACAAAGTGTTTCGCGAAGTAGAACAAAATTGCTGGGACCCTGCTACACGCATGAAGGAAATGGACCTGACCGCTGTGGGAGTACAGGTGCTTTCCACCATACCTGTACTATTCAACTACTGGGCAAAACCAGAACATGGGCTGGAAACATCCCGCTTCTTTAATGATCATATTGCTCAGTGCGTTGACCTGCACCCCACCCGTTTCATGGGCATAGGCACTGTACCATTGCAGGATATAGACCTGGCGATAAGGGAAATGGAACGCTGTGTAAAAGAGTTAAAAATGCCTGGCCTCGAACTCGGTTCCAACATCAACAAACTCAACCTGGGCGATCCATACTTTAATCCCTTCTGGGAGGCTGCAGAAGAATTGGGTTGCAGCATATTTGTACATCCCTGGGAAATGATGGGCGAGAATGACATGCAGAAATACTGGTTACCCTGGCTGGTAGGTATGCCTGCCGAAACCGCAAGGGCCATCAGCTCCATGATTTTTGGCGGTGCGATGCAACGCTACCCGAAACTGAGACTTGCATTTGCACATGGTGGTGGGAGTTTCCCTTTCACTATTGGCCGCATAGAACACGGCTTTAATGTACGCCCCGATCTATGTGCCATTGACAACCCTATAAACCCGAGAGAGTACCTGGGCAAGTTCTGGATCGATTCTCTTGTACACGACCCTAAAGCCCTTGATTATGTTCTGGATGTGATAGGACATGACAAAATATGCCTGGGCAGTGATTATCCCTTCCCATTGGGTGAACATAAACCAGGAGCGCTAATAGAGAGCATGCCCTACTCCACGGAACTAAAAGACCAACTGCTTTTTAAAAATGCAATGGACTGGTTAGGAAAATAAACCACTCAATACAAAAAATATCATGGAAACGTATAGCACATTCGATGAATCGAAACATTTGATCCGCAATTTGGACACAAAGAAATTTGAAACGTTGCATGATTGGGCACTTGGATGGGAATTGCTGAAAACCATAGATATAGCTACCGACCAAAATAAGTCTGAGATAGAATTATCTAAAAGACTATCGCCGGGACAAAAAGCACTATACTTTTTCTGGTATTTAGATGCAGAGGTGAACGAAGGTGAATTCCTGGAGTTTTATGAGAGTGGATATAATAAGTATATAGCACCTATAAAAGAAGGATTGAAACTGATTGATGATCTGGAAATGTTGACCCTTGTAACCGAGGCCGACCAAGAATATGCATTGCACGAAAAAGATCTTAAAGAGAACAGCAAAGCAGGCAATTGGGACCTTTTAGATGAAAGGCTGCTAAAGTTTGACGAGTATGACGACAGGTATGCAGACTTACGCGACCAGACCATGAAAAAGCTGGAACATTATATCAGGTCAAATCCACAGGAATTTGTAAAGCTCACCTAATGCAACTGCAGCACATTAAGTTATTGTAAAGAAATACTGCAGCCAATTAATTCTCTCATCCGCGCGTATATCTTTGTTCGCTTATGAATAAGATATACCAGTTTATTGCTGTTCTTTGTTTTTCTTTTATTTCTGTTGCTGGCTACAGCCAGTCTAAACCAGACCTTAAAGTATATATTATACGTCACGGAGAAAAACCTGTGGATGGAGATAACCTCACCTGTAAAGGCTTGAACAGGGCTATGCAATTACCAGCAGTGTTGAAGGAGAAAATGGGTATTCCTGATTATATTTTTGTGCCTTCTTTAAGCACTGCCGAAAAAACCAAGCATGCCCGAATGTTTGAAACCGTAGTTCCTTTTGCCGTTAAGTATAACCTGAAAATAAACAGCAGCCATACTAACGAAGAATACAAAAATATAGCTGAAGATATAAGGAGTAAAAAAGGTACTGTACTTATGGTGTGGGAACATAAGGCGCTTACAGGTATAATACAGGCGCTTGGTGTGAAAGAAGAACTCCATTGGGCGGACGATGATTTCGACAGCATATGGATAGTAACTATTACCGGTAAAAATGCAACTCTGTCAAAAGATATCGAGGGTTTACATCCGCAGGATGATTGCAGTTTTTAATGTATTCATCAGCTAGCATCTATACATGACACAATACCACTGATATATTTGTATCTTTTGCAGATGCGTATATATATTATGTATAGTATATTCATTTGTATTATCCTTATCTTTATAGTGCTAAAAGGTAAGGGATATGAAAAAAATGTACCTGTTAATAGCTTGTGTAGCATACCTAACCCATGCATCTGCAAAGCAGGCCTGGGAAAACAATTTTGGCATTGATGGTGGTGGCTGGTGGGGATTATCCGGCATGTCTTCATTAAAACAAGCCAACAATCCATTGATCGTTTCAAATCTCGACTATAGCTATAGCGGCAGCGGAGATATTTATGCTGAGTTTCTAAAGATGAAGAAACGCGACAATAACCGGTGGGGAAACAGATCTCCGGATTTTGGCATAAAAACGAAACTGGATTGGGAATTTTTTTATGCTGATAACAGCGGGAATGGCGGTGGAGAGGCTATCGGGCTCAACTATCTTGATATACCTGTGCTGTTTGAATACTGCCTTTCTTATCGCCAGGGAGTAACGCGAGGAGGCGTAACACCAGAATATTCCCATACCAGTGTATATGAGCATTCTGATTATACACATGTTATTACCACTACCACACCTGCCCACTACAATCCCGGCGGTGCGGCCACATGCCACGGCACTTTTATTTATGCCGGCCCTCAGCTATGCTACCTATTCAAGTCTTTTCATAACGTAGGGTCGGATAAGTTCAACCCTATCAACGACCCTAATTTAAAGAATACCTACATAGGCTTCGCTACTGGGTTTACGTTTTGGGTACATCAGTTAAATTTCGACCTTTCTTACCAAAAAGGCTTGCAAAGCATCTACAATGGCAAAGACCTATACATCAATGGTTTTTTATTTAAGGTGGGCATCAACTTTAAAAGGCGCTTGTATAATTAACAGCTAAACAATTTTTTGCTACTAATAATAGTATGCAGTGAGCCGATAAAAGCTATGTATAAGTTGTTATCAGGCCTCCTGTAATACTTGAAAATTGCAATGTGGTTATTGAAGCTAAACGACAATAGACAATGGCACTTACAAAGAAAAATAAAAAGTAGCCCCTTTTCCCCGTTCGCTTTCGGCCCAGATATTACCGTTGTGTTTTTCTATAATTCGTTTCACTATAGGTAGTCCCATCCCGTTACCTTCAAAATCAGAGTGCAGCCTCTTAAAAGGAACAAAGAGCTTATGGGCATCGTTCATACTGAATCCAGCACCGTTGTCACGCACGTAGTATATTATTTTATCACCCTGGATATTATGGCCTATTTCTATGGCAGATTGTTCTTTTTTAGATGAGTACTTTATCGCATTGTGTATCAGGTTGGTCCACACCTGTCTTATGGCCGTTGCTTCGCCATAAGCTTCGGGAAGATCAGCCACCTCAAGGATCGCAGTAGTAGGTTGCAAATTTTTGATAATTTTTTTTACCATTCCCTTCATATCAATAGCTTCTTTATTTATCTTTTCTGCACCTATCTTGGCAAAGAGCAGCAAGTCTTTAAGTAAAGCACGCATATCAACAGTAGTCTTTAATATTATTTTCAGGTATTCTACATCATCTGCAGTCAAGTGATCGCGGCTCATATCTAAAATATAATTCGCCAACATATGGATACGTACAAGAGGTGCACTAAGATCGTGTGCAGCCGAAGCGCTGAATGCCTCTAGGTCTTCTTCTCGCTTTTTTCTTTCCGTAATATCTATCATAGTACATAAAAAAGAAACAGGTATCCCATCTTTCAATATAGGCCGAACTATAATATTTACCATAATTCTTGTTCCATTCTTGTGCAGTATATAGCTCTCATAATCTTCTCTTAAGCCTTGTAAACGGGCAGCTATCCGTCTATCTGTTATTGCTTTATTTTCTTCAGGTATCAGGGTATCAGTTATACTTTTCCCTATCAGCTCATCTGCACCATAGCCAGTCATCTCAGAAAAGCTGGGGTTATAGAAAAGTATTTTCATGTCCATATCGAAATAGACTACCCCTTCTTTCAAAGTATATACTAATGATCGGTATGTCTCTTCGTTTTGCATCATTACTTTCTCTGCCTTTATCCTGCCACGATCGTTTTTACTTACTTCATTGGCATAATAAAAAACCAATACCAGCACCACCAGCATTATAAAAGCAGTTTCCAGCGCTATACCATATTCTACATTGTAAAACTGCATTCGCAGCAGTAGCAGCCTGACATAACCAAAAGCAGGTGGTATGAGTAGTATAAGCGGTATGGCGTTGCGTACCAGCTTACCACCAATAAACCTGGAAGAATATATTTTTGCAAGGTTGCCATGCGGAAAGGAAAGGAAAACTGCAATAACCAGCGCAAAAAAGCATAACGCCGTATTCAATGCCATAGGCACAAAAGGTCCTATTCTATAAAAAGGTTCAATACTATATACATAACCAATGATACCTATATAGGCAATAAGAAAAACCACAAGGAGCAACACATCGTTAACAATTTTTATAACTCTATTTCTACTGTAGGAGCTTAGCATCAGTGTACCTAAAAGCAGGAATAACAGTGCAGATGTGGGTGCAATACCATTATGGAGTGTATGTGCATTAAGTTCTTCCTGAAAAATGAGCGTATCTACATTAAAAGGCAAGTCTAAAAGATAATCCAGAAGCTTTAAAAAACCTACCAGAATAACTATTGATGCGATACTTGCTTTTACTAAATGCTTAAGGTGGCCCTGAAGCAGTTGTCGCGATAAGAACCACGCACAAATAAGCAGGAAGTTTGCTGCCACTACCGGGTTCATTGGGGGCATCTTTAACGTAATACTCTTGAGCTGTGCAATATTGAAACACCAGCCAACCAGTACGGATGCAGTCATTAAAAAAACAAGAGATACCAGTATATGTATCACCTTATTATTAGTATCGGTCATCAAACTACAGGTTGGTCACAAATAAGTATAGGAAATGAATGGGTACTATTATCATATCAGTTGGGATGATGGCGCTAATGCTCTTCCTCCTTTATCATCTTACCGCCAGCATCATACTCAAACCATTTACCAGTCTTTTCTGATTTTACCTGGATAACATTTTTTTCAATCACCCATTTTTTAGTCCCTTCTTTTGGGTCGTCTATAAGGGTTGAATCTGAGCCATTACCTACGCTTATTTTATAAAAACCTTCCAGCTTTTTTTGCCCATTCTCATAAAACTCCTGGTATAACCCTGATTTCAGAGCATGATCACCTTTGGTTTTTACTATAGTTATATTGTAACGAGCACTTAATACGCTGTTTGCATGATATGTTTGCACAAGGCCATTCTGTATGCCAAGGGAGTAATATGTTACAGATTTAGGGATACCACTCGCATAAAATTCCATCCATTTGCCGTTTTTCACAAATTGATCTGTACCAGATCTTATTATTTCACCATCCAAACGCACACGACCATTAGAATCTATAAGTTTATAGCAGCTCATGTCTTTACAATAGAAAACAGTATCACCTACTGTAGTTGCACTGCTGAAATAATAACCTATAGCCGTTTGTTTTATCAGCGTCTTGCCCCTATTCGCAACATCAATATTTGGTATAGGTACAGACTGTGCTTTAACGGTGAGTGAAAATATGGTTGATGTTATGACAGATAAGCAAAATAGGATGCTGGGTTTGCTATGCATATTAATAAGACGTTTTAAACTGTCTGCGAATGTAATTTTATATAGTTGTGCTAAGTTATAAAGTTTGTGCCCATGCGTGCAATAATTTACAAAGCTTTTTCAACGTAAAATAATGCCAGCACAATATAAATAGAGATTCATATAACATCTTATTGTTACGAAATACGTAAGTGTCAATTCAACACATAAGGATAAACAGGTGTACAACAATGATATAATGATAACAGTTGAGTATATTTAAATAACTTATCTCTCTTCCAAATGCAGCTAAATAAAGAATATACCTTCAGAACAGCATTACCCGGCGATACAATGCAGCTTGTGGAATTAGGACTGGATGCTTATGGCCAGTTCAAGAATGCACTTACTGATGATAACTGGCAAATCATGCAGACCAATCTAAAAAATGAAAATACATACATAACATTATTGCAAAACGCGAAAGGATATGTATGCGAACACTCAGGTAAAATAGTTGGAATGGCATTTCTGGTTCCAGAGGGAAACCCCACCACTATTTTTGAAGCCGGATGGGCATACATCAGGATGGTGGGCGTGGCACCAGGCTACGAGGGACAGGGAATTGCTAAAAAACTAACGAGTATGTGTATGGACCATGCCGTACAAACCAACGAAAAGGTAATAGCCCTGCATACATCTGAGATGATGGATGCAGCAAGACATATTTATGAACAACTGGGATTTAAAAGGCAAAGAGAGCTTGCCCCCATTTTTGGCAAAAAATATTGGTTATACCTGCTTCAATTATAATCATCCCCAACAACACTATACAATTACCGCATTAAAATATTATAAGTTACTTTTGCCGCAGAATTATTGAATATGAGAAGCAATATCAATCTCCAGGTAGAGCTGGATGAAGACAAAATGCCTGAAACCATTGAATGGAGTGCACCAGGTGGCGGCGTGGATACAATGCAACGCGCAAAAGGCGTATTACTAGGCCTATGGGATGGCGAAGAAAAAAGTGCCCTGCGTATAGACCTATGGACCAAGAACATGATGGTAGATGAAATGAACGAGTTTTTCTTCCAGACCCTTTTTGGCATGGCCGACACTTATGTACGCGCCACTAAAAATACAGAACTTGCTGCCGAACTGAGAGAGTTTGCCAAAGACTTCCTGAAGAAAGCGAACGACGCGCTGGAAAAGGAAGAAAAGGCAGAGGCAAACCAATAGGCGCCGTAAACTGTCGCTACCACCGATCACTATTTACTAATTACTTAAAACCAACAATATGAGCCTGGAAACAAGAGTAATGGAAGAACTGAAAACCGCTATGCGCGCTAAAGATGAAGCCGCACTGCGTACCCTGCGCGCTATAAAGGCCGCTATACTTATTGAAAAAACAAGCGAAGGCGCCACTGATGTAATACCCGAAGCTACTGAGCTGAAGATGTTGCAAAAAATGGCTAAACAGCGCCGCGACTCGCTGGATATATTTGAAAAGCAAAACCGCGAAGACCTGGCTGCTAAAGAAAGAGAAGAACTGGCTATCATAGAACGTTTTCTGCCTAAACAGATGACTGCTGAAGA
>JABDEZ010000070.1:0-5789 GCA_013286835.1 Bacteroidota bacterium | reverse complement strand
TTATAGACCAGGTAGGCGCTAAAACTGCTGCCGATATGGGTAAGGTTATGGGCGTTGCATCTAAACAATTAGCCGGCAAGGCCGATGGCAAAGCTATTTCTGAAACAGTAAAAAAATTGCTGGCTTAAGCAATGATACTAGACATCATAGGCATCGCCTTTATTGTCCTGTTTTTTATACGCGGCTACATGAAAGGTATCATTGTAGCCGCGTTCTCTTTAATTGGAGTGATACTGGGTATTATCTGCGCACTTAAATTTTCGCATACCCTGGCCAGGTACTTTTTTCAAAAGGGTATCATCACATCAGGGTGGGGGCAGTTTGCCAGCTACCTTATCATTTTCCTGGGCATTGTACTATTAGTAAGGATGATAGCCAAGGCCTTAGAAACCTTGCTTAAGGCCGTATTACTGGGGCAAGTAAACAAGATAACAGGTGGAGTGCTTTATGCCTTTATTGCGGCCCTGGTGTGGAGTAGTTTGCTTTGGATCAGTAATCAGATGCATCTGATCTCTCCGGAAACAATATCAGGATCTAAAACATATCATTACTTTTCGCAACTTGCACCATGGCTGGTGAATAATATTGCCAAACTATGGCCCTTTGCTAAAAATATCTTTACTGACCTGGAGCATTTTTTCATTGACGTAAATAAAAAATTACCGCAACATGTGGGCACTAATAGATAACTACGATTCGTTTACGTATATACTTTGTGATTACCTGTTACAAACCGGGCATGAGTGCGTGGTGTATAATAATGATGAGATCACAATACCGCAACTGGCAGCTATTAATCCGTCACGCCTTATCATATCTCCCGGAGCAGAAACACCCTTGCAGGCTGGCATAAGCATGGATGCGATCAGTTATTTCCAAAACAGGATACCTATACTGGGTGTGTGCCTGGGCCACCAGGCAATAGGTATGCACTTTGGTGCAGACCTGGTAAAAGCGCCAGCCCCCATGCATGGTAAAACCAGTGCATTGCACTATACAGACCACCCACTGTTTGCAGGGCTCCCCCCTACCCCACAGGTTATGCGTTATCATTCGTTAGCCATCACCAACCTGGAGGGGACAGGATTGCGATCTATAGCACATACCGACGATGGAGTAATAATGGCTGTTGCCCATGATACGTACCCATGCATAGGTGTGCAGTTTCATCCTGAATCTATAGGTACTGATACCGGCCTTCAAATACTGAAAAATTGGGCAGGGATGTATGAATAATCTTACATTATTTGATCATTTTTTATGCCGGCAGGGAAATTTCTTTTAAAATCATTTCTTTAGAATACTACATTCTAAAGTCCCACAGCAGGACCAAGACGCTGTTATGGGGTTGTTGCAAAAATCTTAATGTTTCTTACGGTTTTACCTTTGAATGCTATGCTAGTCCAATAAATTGTAAATTTATTGGGTGAAAACATTGTTGGTTAGCTTGTTATTGGTACTTGGCTTTTACACCACAAAAGCACAGTTTACTTATGCAGAGGTGGGTATAAACGGACTTACCTGCAGCCAATGCAGCAGAAATGTAGAAATGAGCATACGGAAATTACCATTTGTAAAAGATGTTGAGATGAACCTTGCACATACAGAGGGTAAAATATTCTTTGTGAAGAGCGGTAAAGTTGACATAGACAAAATTGCGCAAGCAGTGCGCAATGCAGGTTTTTCGGTGCGTTATTTAAAGGCTGGGTTTGTGTTTGGTAAAACAACCGGCAGCTGCTTTACTTACCAGGGCGATACCTACAGTATGGTGCATGCACCAGCAAATTTGCCCGATAGTGCTGCTACTATAACCTTTATAGGCAGCGCATACCAGGCCAGGAAAGATTTTAAAAAGTGGCAAACACAATTGGGCGAGGGTTGTAAAGGGAAGGAAGGCAAACTCTATTATATAACTCTATAATGCGCTACATTTCCCTGGTATTCTTATTCATGTTATTGAACAGCACTGCAAATGCGCAGGAGCTTTTCCCTGAAATGGAGCCAGCAAGTACCATACCTAAAGGAGTGCTGGGTGTGCGGGCATTTACAGAGTCTTATAAAGAGTTCAGCCAGTTCAGGAACCTGAGTGCAATACGGCTCATGTATGGCCTTACACCCAAACTTACTGTAATGGCTACGGCAGATGGATCTAACCATCATAATACGTTACTCCCTCCTGAATATCCTACACACAATACACCCAATGTAGGCGTACACCACCCCTACCGCTTTAACGGTGTTGACTTTTATGCCAAGTACCGTTTCCTGAGCATTGATGGACAGAACAGCCACTACCGAATGGCGCTGTATGGCGAATACGCCTACCTTACCGTAGCACACGATGAAGGGGAACCTACACTGCTGGACGACACTAAAGGTTTTGGTGCAGGCCTCATCAGTACTTACCTGAAAGGGCACTTTGCAGCTTCATTCAATGGCGGTATTATTGTGCCATCCAAATATAAGGGCAGCATCCCCGATTTTGTTTCTGCACTGCCACCTGTGCCCACAATTGTTACATACCCTAATGCAGTTACTTACAATTTGTCGCTGGGCTACTTGCTATATCCAAGAGTATATAAGAACTACAACCAAACCAATATCAATGTTTATATGGAATTTCAGGGCAAGACTTATGGCGCTACACAGGTAAAAGTCAGCGACATCCTTTACCCCGGAAATTACTATGTCATCAATACAAAAGATATACCTGTTTTACAGGCAGGTAACTATGTTGAGGCCCATCCGGGCATTCAGTGCATCATAAAGTCAAATACCCGGATTGATCTTTCTATAGGCTACCCACTCATCAATAAATCTTATGTTCATTATTATCCGTTGTACACCCTGGGTGTGCAACGCTATTTTTACTCCAATAAAAAAAGAACAAATTCTGGTTCAAGAAAAGACACCTGAGCCAGGAATTAATGGTTGAAAATAAATATCTTCATTACAAACACACCTGCTTACTGTTGCTATGAAAGTCTTTTTTAGTCTGCTGCTGCTTGCAGCTTTTTACCAGCCGCCAATATGCAGCGCCCAGCAACTATCCAATAATTACACAGACATCAATAATAGCCCAGGAAAGGAAATGTATGAGTTGTGGAAGTATTATTACCAGACCAAACCGGGTACAAAACTAACAGCAAGATTGTGGGATGAAGAGGAGGTGAAGAAAAACCGCGCCTACGATATTCTAAAAAATTATGAATGCAGCGCCACCTATGCAGACCGTTGCTACGTACTTAAAATATCGAAAATAGACAGTGGCATATATGCACTTAAGGTGGCCATGGCCTACGCCAATGACACGAATGAAGTGGGCATAGTGAGCAACCTTACTTACCTTATAAAAAACGAAAGAAGAGGTTTAAGACTAGCCAATTATTTTTATTACAGTACCCGTAACTGGAAGAAATTCTTCACAAAAACAATTACATTTTATACACCGCCTGAATATGCAGTAAACAGCGCTGATGCTCAGAAAAGTGAACGTTTTTTAGGGAAAATGTACAATACACTCAACCTGAGTCCACGCACCGTAAGTTACTATGTTACACCAACCTGTGAGCAAATGCAACAAGCTATAGGAATAGATGAATTTGTTGGCAATGGAGCAACCAATACATGTAGCTGTATGGACACCGCCAACAACATTATCTTTTCAGGCGGCAAGGGCTTTTACGACCCGCAAGACCTGGTGCGTGTAGCAGGTGGCTACTTCCCTAAAGCACACCCTATATTTATGACCGGCCTAACAGGCTTGCTAGGCGGATACAATGGTAAGACCATGAGCTACTACCAGAAACAGTTCCTTACCTACCTGGAGCAGCACCCAGATTTCCAGATAACAGACCTGCCATCATTTTACGAAGTGGACCAGGAGATCAACCCACAATATCTTGTAGGCGCTGTTTTTTGCGCTGTTGCAATGAAGAAAGACGTTGAGAAACTAAAAAAACTGCTTTCTTATGGCACCCGTGAAACCGACTTTTACATGGCTATATACAAAGAGCTGAATGTGACCCGCAACAATGCAAAAGACTACTTTCTTACCCAGCTAAAAGACCCCGAACTATTTAAGCAATATCAGGATTTTTAGTATCCTTTCTGCATTTACATACCCTCAATGGTTACTGCTTTAGAAAGATAGTAACGCATAATAAGCCATGCTATCATGTAAACAGACCCTGAGATAACGAACATGATGAGGTAAGCGGACTGTGGTACGTGTGTGTTTAACGCGCCTGCCAATAGTTGCACCAGAACACCACCTACACCACCTGCTAGCCCGCCAATACCTGTAACAGACCCTACGGCTATTTTAGGAAACCTATCTGATACAGTAGTAAACAAGTTGGCAGACCAGGCCTGATGTGCCGCAGCACCGATGCAGATAAGAATGACAGCAAAGATTGGAGCATTGGTACCAAAGTGCGCTACATTGCCAAAGTACTGTGTAAGTATCAGGAACATAGGGAATATGGCTATGAGAAACATGGCACGCATACGTGCTTTATCTATAGCCATCCCTTTGTTTATCATTATGCGGGGCAGGTTGCCGCCAAATGTGCTGCCAAATATAGCTATGCCATACACGATAAAAGTGGGCAGCATAACCTGGTGACCTGTCATGTGGAATTGCTTTTTCAAATAATCGGGCAACCAAAATAACATGAACCACCAAATACCATCGGTAAAAAATTTGCCCCAGAAGAATGCCCATGTCTGGGGGAACCTGAACAATTCGCCCCAAGGTATTTTTTCCCGCACAGCTACATCTTCAGATGCTGATGCGTGTATAGCCAAATCATCCGAATTAATGTATTCAAACTCCTCACGCGAAAGCATTTTTTGCTTTGATGGTGGCGCATAAATTGCGAACCAGAATATCAACCAGAACAACCCTACAGCACCACAAATAATATACGCCATCTTCCAACCTTCTGCACCGCCCCAATGTATAAGGCACCAGGGTACAAAAAGAGAGGCTATCATAGCGCCTATATTGGAACCGCTATTAAATATCCCGGTTGCCAGTGCGCGTTCTTTCTTAGGAAACCATTCTGCCACTGTTTTGATAGAAGCAGGGAAATTACCGGCTTCACCAATACCAAACAAACTACGCACAATGGTATGTGCTACTACCGAACTACCAGCAAATGCATTAACCATACTAAAGAACGACCAGATGATCAATGACAATGCCAGACCCAGCTTGGTACCTATTTTATCTATTACCCAACCGGCTATAATAGTAATACCGGCATAGAATGCTGTAAAGAAAGAGGTAACGTAAGAGTACTGGCTATCCGTCCAGCCGAAGCCACCCTTAGCTGTAGGCGTACAAAAGAACTCCTTTACATACCCTATCACATTCCTGTCCATATAATTTATGGTGGTAGAAAAAAGCAGCAACGTGACTATAACCCATCTATACCGGCCTATTGTCTTTTTTTCAGTCATGATTGGTACGTATTGAGATGGATTTTGCAGAGGTCTGTATATTTATAAGATAAACGAATAAAAGCTGGTTATTCTGCTAACCCGCCAATAGTAAATTAAGTATTCTTTTTAATTTTTCTGAATAGTCTGTAGGATGGCCAACGCCTGCAAAGTCAATGATTTTATACCATCATAATCTTTGGCCTCCATTGCTGTTTTACTGATCAGTTTACTACCCAATCCCACAGCACATACTCCTGATTTAAACCATTCTTTTATATTCTTTTCATCTACTTCCACACCACCTGTAGGCATAAACAGCATGTCTGGAAACAGATCTTTTA
>JABDEZ010000069.1 GCA_013286835.1 Bacteroidota bacterium | reverse complement strand
AAATGATGACCGGCACACCAGACCTTAGCGCTTCAAGTGGTGATATACCAAAAGGTTCTGACACAGAAGGCATAACGTAGGCATCGCTCATTGCAAACAATTTCCCTACTTCACCCCCTTTAAGGAAACCCGCAAAATGAAAGTGGGATGATATGCGTAATTGCGCAGCACGGCGTACCACCTGGTGCAGCATATCGCCACTCCCAGCCATTATAAACCTGAAGTTTTTATTTTCTTTCAGTACTTTTCCTGCGGCCTCAACAAAATAATCAGGACCTTTCTGGTAAGTGATGCGGCCAACATAGGAAATGATCTTCTCTTTGAATATTCTTTCAGGTTTTGCTGCTTCATAAATTGAGGTGTCGTCAACGGCATTGTAAATGGTAAAAACTTTTTCAGGAGCTATGCCATAGTTATTGATAACTATCTGGCGAGTGAGTTCACTCACCGCTATGATCTTATCTGCATGGTGCAGGCCTTCACGTTCTATTTCGTAGATCTGCTCATTTACTTTATTACCGCCAGACCGGTCAAACTCAGTTGCATGCAGGTGCGCTACTAATGGTTTGCCACTTATCTCTTTAGCTATAATGCCAGCAGGGAAGGAAAGCCAATCATGTACGTGTATTACATCAAACGTATTATTAGCTACTATTTCGGCAGCAACCCTTGCGTAGTTCCACACCTCTGTGAGCAGGTCTTTGCCATACTTGCCAGTAAAATGGTAACGGGTTGAAGCCGTATTTACTGTTTTAGTTGTGTTTGCCAGCTGCTCTTCGCTGTACAATAAAAATTCTTCAGGGCTTAGATAAGGTATAATGAGGGAATTAATTTCCCAGTACATCATCTTTTCAAATAGAGTGTAATAAGTGGCAGTATGAGTATGTACAGGCATGCCATCTGCCGATACCAGGCGGAAATTGCTTGCATCTTCATCGCCGTAGGCCTTGGGCATAACAAATATAATGTCCACATCATTCTCCGCCAATCCCTTTGTCAATCCATGACAGGCTGTTCCTAAACCACCTGAAATATTGGGGGGAAATTCCCAGCCAAACATTAATACCTTCATATTGTGAACGTTCTTAAAACTGTTTGTGAAGGAGCTTCTACAAAATTGTTTTATAGAATTACTATATAACTGTCCACTAAACAATATACTTAAAAAATGTACTTAAAATAGATGATAAAGTTATTTTTTAATAACCTCATTATCTAATGTCCAAGCAGTGTTCACATTAACTTATCATCATCAATTGTTTTCTAAATGTAATAAAAACTGGGCATTGATAAAAGTGGTTCTCATCGTTTATAAATCGTAGTAGTAATAGCGAAATATAAACGTACCTGCGATCAATAACAAAATAGGCCATCTAATTTGAGGGTGACAGGTGCATTGTAAGACAGGTTGGTGGGATAAATTAAATGGGTTTATTGCTTTATTTTACTTCACTTCATCTTTCCATTCGCCTAGCAGCCAATCCTTCATTTTGTAATCAGTAAGGTCAAACTTCACTGGCACTACCGATGCATAGCCATCTTTCAGTGCCTGTACATCGGTATCTTCACCTTTGTCCATGTTCACAAACCGGCCTACCATCCAGTAATAGTCTTTGCCACGCGGGTCTATGCGGTGCTCAAATTCCTCATCCCATTTGGCATATGCCTGTCTGCATATTTTAAGTCCTTTAAAGTCTTTTGCTGCCAGCCGGGGTATGTTCACATTAAGTAATGTATGTCGGGGTACGGCGCTATCCAGCAGGCGTTTGGTTATACCATGCGCCACAGCTTTTGCTACACTAAAGTCTGCTTCAAAACTAAAATCAAGTAACGAGAAACCTGCTGATGGTACACCTTCAATAGCAGCTTCCATAGCAGCACTCATAGTGCCTGAGTAGATAACATTTATAGAATGGTTAGCGCCATGGTTGATGCCGCTTACACATACATCTGGTTTACGGTGTAGTATTTTGTCGCGCGCCAGTTTCACGCAGTCAACTGGGGTACCACTGCATTGCCATGATTCTATACCCTCAAACACATCTACCTTGTTTACACGCAGGGGAACACCCATGGTTATGGCATGCCCCATGCCCGATTGCGGACTATCGGGCGCAATAACTATAACCTGTCCCAGATCTTTTACAGCTTCAACCAACGCTCGTATTCCGGGAGCGGTAATGCCATCATCGTTCGTAACAAGAATTATTGGTTTTTCT
Organism: Bacteroidota bacterium; assembly: GCA_013286835.1. GTDB lineage: Bacteria > Bacteroidota > Bacteroidia > Chitinophagales > Chitinophagaceae > JABDEZ01. The sequence continues at coordinate 13,057 of JABDEZ010000069.1, read as the reverse complement.
CTCATATCTCTGTTCCTTACCAATCTCTGCGCAGCAACATACTGCGACAAATGAAATAATATACGCCACACCATAAAATTGTAGCTGTTACAAAATATTGTGGCATTGTTACCTGTACGTTGGCCCCCATCATACCAGCCGCCATTTTCATCATAGGGAAGGGGAGTAACTCATCGCTGGATTGCAAGGGGAGAAAATCGCCATAATTATTCCCCAACTTCCAGTTCAATATTTTTTGCAGTATGCCTTCTATCATTATTGCATAGAGCAGGAATAAGCTGATAGCAAGTCCGCTGCGTTTTATCCACATGGCTATCATCATGGCAAAACCAAGGTAGTTTACAGATAACAGGAAGAAGTAAAATATCTTGTCATAACCGCTGAACAAATTGCTTGCAGACCCTGAATAAGCAAGGCCGAAACCGCTGCCCAGGATAAAGAAATAGATGGTTGCCAACAGGCTAAGCATTAAAACCAACAATACCTTAGCATTCAGAAAGTCAATCCGTTTCCAGCCATCGATGATGTTTTGCCGGTTGGTTTTAAACGTGTATTCGTTTGTAGTAATGATAATAACAAGTATAGCCAGGAATGTTATAAAATAACTGCCGAGATAGCCCATATTGCTCCATACTTCGGGAAAAGCATAAGATTTAGTAAATACACTCATGCCGTTGAATTTGAAATTGCCCATGCTGTTTGCTATTTCATAATTCAACATCGGCAAAAGCACTGCATACAATGCTATCAATATCCAGAACGTTCTGTAATTTTTGAGTTTTAGCCACTCTATACTTAACAATTTTTGCATGTTGCTGGGTTAGTTAGTGAGTTCTATGAATTTAGATTCAAGGCTTTTCTTTCTGAGCAAAAGGTGTGTAAGGGTTATACCACCCCTCATGCAATACTCATTTATATGGGCAGGTTGCACGCTAGCATCGCACGACAGAAGGAGTACGTTATTACCTTGCTGAATCTTTTTTATCCCATGCATACTGGTAAGGAGCTGTTGCAGGGCTTTGAGGTCGTCTGCTTTCACCTCTACTTGGTCTTCACTGCGTAGCACATCATCTACATGTCCCGTTACCAGCAGGTTGCCCCGTTTAAGTATAGCTACATGGGTACATACTTTTTCAACTTCATCCAATAAATGGCTGGCCATAATTATGGTAATGCCTTCATTACTCAGCTTAATGATGAGTTCCCGTATCTCTGCAATGCCAGCAGGGTCCAGGCCGTTTGTCGGTTCGTCCAGTACCAGTATTCTTGGGTTGCCCAGTAACGCAGCAGCTATGGCCAACCGCTGCTTCATGCCCAGCGAATAAGTGAGGAATTTACTATCCTTGCGTTGTAATAGTCCTGTAAGCTCCAGCACACGCAGCTTGTCATCATGCCCCCTTCCTTTTATTGCAGCCGTGATCTCCAGGTTTTCAATAGCAGTCAGGTAATGATAAAAGTTAGGAGTTTCCAATAATGCGCCTATTTGCCTGCGTGCCGCATCTGCCGGCATTCCATCGAACCATTTATAACTGCCGCCATTTGCAACAAGCACATCCAATACAATACCTAGCAGCGTTGTTTTGCCACTGCCATTGGGGCCTAATATACCAAATACACTACCTTCGGGTACATCGAAAGATACGGATTCGAGCGCCCGGATAGGTCCGTACGATTTGGAGATCTGCTGGATAGATAAGACGGGTTGCAAAGGCTATAAATTTTATGGAAAAATAAGATCTTTTGACTGGATGAATGCAAGGGGCATATTATCCTTACCTGAAATTATATAAACAGGTCAGGCTGCAATGGATTAGCCGGATTAACAGCATAGCCAATCAGGTCTGTTATGCCTGCTTGTTTTAATACAGCTTCATCCAGGAACAGGTTGCCGGTACATTCTTTAGCTGGTTGCGACAATATATAACGTGCTGCGTCGGCTAGTATTTCGGGCTTGCGGCTGTGCTGCATCAGCACCTCTCCGCCCAGTATATTTTGCACTGCTGATGTGGCTATTGTTGTCATGGGCCATAGTGCATTAGCTGCAATGCCTTCTTTTTTAAACTCTTCTGCCCAACCAATGGTCATCAGGCTCATGTTGTACTTGGTAATAGTGTATGCTACCGATGGTGCCAGCCATTTTGCTTGTATATGCAATGGTGGTGATAATGTAAGTATATGCGGATTGGCAGACTTGCGCAGAAACGGTATGCAATGTTTGGTTACCAAAAATGTACCCCTCACATTGATATTGTACATCAAATCGTACCGCTTGGTTTCGGTAAGTTCTGTAGATGTCATTGAGATAGCAGAAGCATTATTGATGAGTATATCAATGCCACCAAAAATAGATATGGCCTGCTGCACCGCAGCTATCACCTGTTCTTCGTCCCTTATATCGCATTGCACCGCAAGCGCTTTACCACCTGCAGCTTGTATCTCTTCTGCAGCTGAATATATGGTGCCACCCAGACGGGGATCTTCTTTTATAGATTTTGCAACAACAATAATATTAGCTCCTTCTGCTGCCAGCTTTAATGCTATTGCCTTGCCAATGCCGCGGCTGGCACCTGTTATAAATACATTCTTTCCGGAAAAGGACATGATGAAAACATTTTGGATAACGGAAAGGTATAAAATTATCCGTTTACCATTGCAAAGTGATGAGGCTCTGCATGCACGGCCCATTTCTGGCCGCAGTGTATGGCATGCTTCTCCATGATTTCTATAAAGTCATTGCTCCAGATGGCCTTGTTAAGTAAAGCGTCTGGGTTTGTGTGCATATCTAAAGCAGCGCCCCAACTATGCATAGATAGCAATGGTTGGGTTTCATTTATAGTGTGGATGCTATAACAATCGCCAATGCCTTTTATTTCGTCATGCAGGTTATAAAGTTCAAGCTCTTTAAATGCTGCATCCAGCAATGGCCAAAAGTGTTTATGTATGCGAAGCTTTTGAACTGGAAACCAGGGAAATGCGTCTTGTACGTTCCAGGAATATATCCATTTGTTTTCAAAAGCAATATCCCTCGGATTGCCGTACCGTGTATATAAAAGCAGTTGCGCCGGCCCGGAATATTCTGGTGGTAAAACAATATCATTCCCTGCATTTGCCATACGTCATCTGTTTGGTTTACGTTACAATTTAGGAATTATAATCGTGGCTACTAGCCTGTTTAACAATAAATTAAAGGTGCACCGGCACAAAAAAAGCCACCGCTTTAAAGGGTGGCTTTGATATATAATTTTGCTCATTAATTATGCCTGTTTTACAAACTGCAGTTCAGCGTTCAGGTTCACATCGTCAGATACAATGATACTTCCGGCTTCAGTAACAGCGTTCCATGTAAGACCAAACTTCTGGCGGTTTATTTTACCTGTAACTGTAAAGCCAGCCTTGGTTTGTCCGTAACCATCTTTATCTATGCCACCAAACTCAACATTGAATGTTACCGGGTTTGTAATATCCTTTATAGTAACATCGGCAGTAAGCTTATAATTTTCATCATCTACTTTTTGTAATCCTTTACCAGATATTTTTATCTGTGGATATTTTGCTGCATCAAAGAAATCAGGAGATTGCAAATGACCATCGCGCTGCTCGCTATTGGTATTTATTGATGCAGTATCTACTGTAAACTCAATCTTTGCTGTTGTAAAATCGTCGCCTTCAGACTCAGCGCTGCCATCGAATTTCTTGAAATTACCTGAAACGTTGCTTATCATCATGTGCCTCACTTTGAAGTTTACTTCAGAGTGCATTGCATCAATTTTCCATTGTGTTGCCATTGTATTTGGTTTTATTCTTGTTAAATAAATATAGTTCTAGTCAAATTTTCTCATCTTATCCAGCAGGTTGTTCATTACTACTGCTTCTTCTTCTGTTATGCCTATTATCCGGGCATTTATTTCTTCCAGCGTTTTACTGGCCAGGTCAAGGTTAATGATCCCTTTCTCGGTCAGCGATATAAGGCTTTCCCTTTTATCTTCAGCCGATGTCACTCTTTCTACCATTTTCTTTGCCTCCAACCGATCTATGATACGCGGAACATTCGAGCTCTTTTCTATCATGCGCGAACCGATGTTCTTTACGCACATCTTTTCTGGATGCATGCCGCGCAGAATACGTAGTACATTGAATTGCTCCATTGTAATATCATACTGTTTCATACAACTGCTTACATGGGTTTTAAGCCAGTAGGTTGTGTACAAGATGTTTATCGTAGCCTTATGCTGTTCGTTCTTAAACTTGCTGGTCTGTATCGCTTGTTCTAGTTTCACGATGCAAATATATGTATGTACATCTAATTTTTTCTATAACAATACTTTATGGGTATATAAATATTATGCCCGCCGGCTCAATTTAAAACCGGGGGCAAAGGTGCTTGTCGTCGTAAGATTTGCGATACATACCTGTTCTGAAGAAAGAGATCTCGAATGCACCTCTTAGATTTGTTGCCGTACGCAATGTAGAAGTATTTACATCATAACTGATAGTAATGGCATTCCCTTTATAGTTAACAATAAAAGTGGGGATGAATGCATCGTTCACCCGGTAATACACCCCCCCAGATAATGTGAATGGCTGATTGTTATGTAGATCTACCTTACTCCATTTAAATACGCCACCACCAACAATTTCCTGATATGCTCCCTGTGTTACATAATTAAAATGAAATTTAAGGGCATAAGTTTCATCAAAATTGTAATCCAATCCAAGGTTGCCTACCAGTTTTGGGGCAAGGTTAGCAACATCACTGCTGCCGTAGAAAGATGTTTTAATAGGTGTAAAATGATAAGCTGCTGCACCAATGAAATAGTTGATCTTATTATCGGCATCAAAACTGCTGCTAAAGCTTACACCTGCACCTAAGTCCCAGTTGTTGATCTTGGGGTTGGGTATTTGTTGCTCACCATTGCCATTTGTAGCATTAAAATCCCCATTCTGATATTGGTAATCGAATGTCGCTTTTGAAAAATCTATGCTTCGCTGGATGTAACCTCCAGTAAACCCAACCGAGAGATAAGATGCATGTTTATCGTTTAGCGACTTGTTGTAGTTAATGGCACCATAGAAAGCATTTGTATTGAAGTTTATAGTACCTGCTTTATCGGCATAACCCAGCAAGCCAAAGCTTACAAAGTCATTTACATTGTTCACCTGCACTTTGGTTTCCAGGTCTATAAGCTCTGTTTTAAAAGGTACAGCTATGCTTCCCCACTGGCTGCGGTAAAGCACGCCGATCTTGTAGTCGTCTGTGAAAATGCCGGTAAGTGCAGGATTGTCAAGTATGGTAGGGGTATAAAACTGTGAAAAATGAATATCCTGTGCCCATGTAATGGTACAGTGCATGCATATGAGTAATACAATAGCATAGCTTTTTTTCATGACATGTTGGTTATCTGAGTAATGTTATATCGCCTGTCCAGCTTATAGGTTCACCCGTATCGCATATGGCATCTACTACATACACATATACATCGGGCGTTAATTTTATTCCTTTAAATGTACCATCCCATCCATTAGAAAGGTCGTTGAGTGCCATGTTGCTTTTCTGAAAGATCATTTCTCCCCAACGGTCATAGATGCGGAATGATTTAATGATCTGCAGTCCTTTGCCTCTTGGATAAAAACGGTCATTCGCACCATCGTTGTTAGGTGTAAATGTATTGGGCATGAATACCTGGTTATGATCGCAGACAACATCTATTTTAATTTTTGCGGAGTCCACACATCCAAAGTCTGTATAACCATACACCAGGTACAGTGTACTGTTTTTAGGGTTGGCTACAGGATCAGCACAACTGTCGCAGCTCAAGCCATCTGGTGGTATCCATGAGTAACGGGTTACATTTGTTTCGCTGGTTTGCAGTTCTACACTGCTGCCTGCCAGTATAGTTTGTCCGGGGCCTGTGCTTATATGTGGCAGGGGGTGTACGCTTACTTCTACATAACCGGTGTCTGGTATGCATTTACCCTCTTTAATAATAACCATGTAACGGGTGGATGTATCTGGACTTGCAAGAGGGTCGCTTATGTCAGTACTGTTTAGGTGGTTGGGGGGCGACCAGAGATATTGTGCATTTATATAGCTATCGTAAGCATTGAGCTGGAAGGAGCCTGTAATGCAGAGATCACCACCTGTACCTGCCGTGCCGGTAGCCTTTGTTTTTAGGCTTACTATAACGCTATCTGTATTTGTGCAGCCATTTATATCCTTCCCTGTTACATAGTAAGTAGTGGGTATCGCCGGCGAGGTATAGGGATACGTACAAGTGCTGCAATTCAGGAGATTTGCCGGTGTCCATACGTAAGATACCCCGCCCGATGGTTTGAGCATAGCTGAATCGCTGACACAGACTGTGGTGTCTGATCCTGCTGAAATAACAGGGACCGGGAAAACGTGAACAGTCTGTATACTGGTATCTACACATCCGGAAGAAGACGTAGAGATGAGCGTTACAGAGTAATTACCCACGGTGTAATACTGTACCGGATGGGAAAGTACACTGGTTACGTTTTTAGGGAAATGCCACACCTCACTACTTATGGTTGAGTAGTAAGCGGTTGAGGTGTCAGTAAAATATACGCTATCTGCGCCGCATATAGGGTTGGGCGAAGTCTTGAACCCTGGTATTATACCATCTGCTTTTATGGTATCTATGCCCACACTATATGCCTGGCAGCGGGTATTAGAAAGGATCAACCGTGGCACATGCGGGCCGGGAATAATATAAGTATGAGTTGCTGTATTACTGGTAGTAGTAAGGGTGTTACCATCGCTAAAGTCATACGTGAAAGAAGGTACATTGGTAACGCTGGCCGTAAAATTTACCGTAAGCGGTACACAACCCGTAATAGGGGAGTATGTAAGTACACCTGCATAGCCCAGTAATTTTACCGGCACAATAGCGGTATCGGTACAACCATAAGTGTTAGTTACCACCAGCCTTACATTGTATAAGCCCGGAGTGGTATAAACATTTGTGGTATTAAAAAACGTTGATGTATTGCCGTCGCCAAACGACCAGGCATAGGCAATACCTCCTGTAGATAGGTTAGTGAAGGTATCTATCAACGGTGAGCAGATGGACAGACTATCTGTTAGTTGGAAGGCCGCTACAGGATCGGGAACAACATTAACATAGCTTACCCTGGTCATAGAATCCTGGCAACCCAGATCATCTGTCACTACAAGTTTTATGGTATAAGTGCCTGTTTGGGCATATGAATATGTAGCATTTTGAGTAGTGCTTGTTCCTCCATCTCCAAACGACCATGAATAGGTAAGGTTTGACCCAGTAGAGAGATTATTAAATGTAAATAGCCGGTTTTGGCACAAGGTGATGTTGCTTACATTAAAATTAGCATGCGGTTTGTGCACTGATGCGTATGCAGTCTTTATCAGGGTATCAGAACAGCCCACATTATCTGTTACATATAGTTTTACAGTAAACGTGCCCGCGGTGTTATAGCTATGGTTGATTGTAGCCGAATTGCCGGGTGCGGTACTTCCATCTCCAAAATTCCATGACTGTGAAGTAAAATAGGTAGTGGGTGCATCTGTACTCTGGTCGGTAAACGATACTGGGAATGGCGAGCAAACAGGCAAAGGTGAACCGGTAAATAGCGGCGTGGGATGGGCTACCAATACGGTGCGATACACTGTATCATTGCAACCCCGGTAATCATGTATTGAAAGTAACACGGGTTTTTGCCCTATTGTAGGATATACATACTTAAAGGTGCTTGTGGTATCGCTGTATAGAATACCGTTTACATACCAGGTATATGATTTTGCAGCCCCCGCCGGGCCACCGGTAAGGCTTCCCACCAGCGAAATAGTATCGCCTCTGCATATAGCAGTATCTGCCATTGATATTCCAGCTTGGGGAAATGATATGGTGATGGCGCTTATCGTAGAGTCAGAACAGCCGGATGTGCTGTTATGTGTAGTGAGTACAACATTATATACACCATTAGCTGGAAACGTATGTACCGGGTTGGTTGTTGAAGGGTCTGTTGTACCATCACCAAAATTCCATAGTAAAGATGTTGCACCAATTGACAAATTACTAAAGTTCACATTTCTTCCCGTACAACTGTAAGTGGATACAAACTTCGCATTGGGGGGATTGATGGTAATGTAAGCAGCTTTTTTCAGTGTATCGGTACATCCATTGTTATCGCTCACCAATGTTACATCGTAAGTGGCAGGGATGCCATAAGGATTGCTTGCATTGTATGATGTTATAGTGTTACCGTCACCAAAGTACCAAGTATAGGTAGTAGTAGCATTTACAGGAGAAGTATTGGTAAAGGTAATAGGGACCTTTACGCAAGCAGAAAGCGGGGACGCTGAAAAAGATGGTGTTACCGGTGTGCCGGCATGTATAATGGTTGTTTGTGTAACGGTACATCCGTTTGAAGTAGTTACGGTAAGGGTAGCTGTATAAGTACCCGCTGTTTGATAGGTGTGAGTAAATGTCGCGCTATTGCCCGTACCACCGTCGCCAAATGTCCACGAATAGTTGGCTGCCGGATAAGGATAAGGTATTGGATTGCCCGAAACAGGGTCTGGATAAAAAATGGAAGAAGAAAAAGTAACAGGGAAAGGCACGCAGCCACCCGTAACGCTGGGGGTTATAGATAGGTTAAGGGGGAATATTTTTTCGTAGCCGGTAACTTTATTGCTATCAATGCAACCGTTGGGGCTTGTGGCTATAAGCTCTACCGTATAGGTACCATTGCTGTTATAAGTATGCGGAGGGTTTTGCTGTGCCGATGTACCCCCATCACCAAACGTCCATGAATAAGAAGCCGCACCGCTTGGAGCACTAAAATTTATAGTAGCCGGAGCGGGGCAGGGTAGCAATGGACTGGAAGTGAATGCAACTGACGGCGCTGCATAAATGGTGATGGTATGGCTTACAGTGCCGCTGCAGGTGTTGTTTATATTAGTAAGCGTTACCGTATATGTACCTGGCGCAGTATAAATATGTGTTGCGGTAGCGCCACTGCCATTGGTGCCATCTCCAAATGCCCAGCTACTTCCAGTACTGCCTGGAGTTGACGTATTAGTGAATGATGCTGTTGCGCCTACGCACACACCCGTACTGCCTGTAAAGGCTACCGTGGTACCTGGTACTACGTTGATATAATTAGTTTGTACTATGGTGTCTGTACACCCGGTGCTGCTGCTTATGTATAGTTTTACAGTATAAGAAGCGGTAGTAGCGGGATAAGTATGCTGCGGACTTGCCTGGTTTGAAAGGGGACTGCCATCACCAAAGTCACAGGTATAAGAAAGCATACCTGCGCCCGAACTGTTATTGATAAATGTAGTTACAGGGTTATTGGAACATAGTGTTGATGGGTTTGCAGAAAATGCCCCCACGGGGTTAGCTACAACAGTAATAAACCCACTTTTGGTAAAACTTGAAGTACAGCCTGCACCGCTCATCACGGTAAGGTTTACATTGTATGTACCAGGGGTACTGTAGGTATAGGTAGTGGTGCTACCACTGCCCGATGCACCGTTACCAAAATTCCACGAATACAATCCTGCGCCGGGAGCATTTAACGTGGACTGATCGGTAAAAGTAATAGGTGAATTAGCGCAAACAGTAGTGGGCGATGCAGAAAAATTTACCAATGGCGGCGCATACACGGTGATGCTTATACTGTATGTACTGGAAGCCCCGCCATTATAGGCCGTTAGTATTACATTGTAAGTGCCTGGGGATGAGTACGTGCCCGAAGCATTAGTCTGCTGAGATGTATTACCATTGCCCAACGTCCAGGTGTAAGATGTTGCTCCTGTTGATGTATTGGTATAGGATACAGTAAGCGGAGCACAACCAGAGGTTATACTTGCTGTAAAGCCAGCTGTAACCGCTTTAGTTGATAGTGATATACCTGCAAACAGCAACGTAAGCAGTATATTTTTAAGGTGTATAGGGAACATGGTAATGCTTGTAAAAAACTAAGTTAAAGTTTTCTTAACGTATTACCATGCTTTTATCAGAAATATTGTTTTTTATTTACTACCTCTCAACTCGAGCAACGCCACATTCTCAATATGATGCGTATGCGGGAACATATCTACAGGTTGCAAGCGTACTACCCGGTATGCTTCGTTCAGCAATTGTAGGTCCCTGGCTTGTGTGGCCGGGTTGCAACTTACATATACAATGCGTGGAGCGCGCATGCGTAATAGTTGTTGCACCAATTTTTCGTGCATACCCACCCGTGGCGGATCAGTGATAATTACATCTGGCTTACCATGCTCGGCAAAAAAAGCATCCGTACATACGTCTGATACATCGCCTGCAAAGAACAGGCAATTGTTCAGTCCGTTCATAGCTGCATTTTCATATGCATCCTTTATGGCGTCTGGTACTGCCTCTATACCTATTACCTTTTTTGCGCCTTTAGAGCAGAATATGCCAATACTGCCGGTACCACAGTATAGATCATACAGGGTTTCATTACCGGTAAGCCCTGCAAATTCCCGCGTTATCCGGTACAAGGCTTCAGCCTGGTATGTATTGGTTTGGAAAAAGGATTTGGGCGATATTTTAAAACGGAATTCATCCAGTTGTTCTTCTATATAGGGTTTGCCGTGGTAACAAACTACGTCAAGGTCGTATATGGTATCATTCATTTTGCCGTTTATCGTATAGTGCAGCGATGTGATGCCTGGTATATTAGCCAGCATATGATCTAATATGGCTTTGCGTGCCTGTTCATCCTCGTGGGCCATGATCAGGTTCACCAATACCTCGCCGGTACTGGCAACACGCAATATCACATTACGCAGCCAACCTTCCTGCGCGCGACTATCATAATATGGCAATTTATTTGCCTCGGTATATTCGCGCAAAACCGTGAGTAGTGTATTTGTTGGTTCGGGTTGCAGGTAGCAGGTCCTAACCTCAACTACTTTATCAAACAAGCCCGGAGCATGAAAGCCTAAAGCAGGTTCTACTTCAAATTTTTCATCACCGGCAGCCACAATTTCATCATGGGTGCGGTAGCGTTGCCTTGAAAACGTGAATTCAAGCTTATTGCGGTAATAACGTTCTTTTTCACTGCCCACAATAGGTTCAATAGGTGGCAGTTCCACCTGCCCAATACGTTGCAATTGGTCTGTTACCTGCTGTTGTTTGTATTTTAGTTGCAGGTTGTAGGGGAGCATCTGCCATTTGCAGCCACCGCAAACGCCAAAATGCTGACAGAAAGGTGTTATACGGTCTGGTGATGGTTTCAGCATTGCCGTAACCCGTCCCAGTGCCCAGTTTTTCTTTTGTTTGGTAATCTGTACCGTTATTTCATCACCGGGTACCACCTGCTCTACAAACAGTACTTTACCGTCTTCCATATGTGCTACACTTTTGCCTTCGGCAGCATATGCATCTATCGTAACATCTAATGCTGGGAACTTCTTTCTTTTACGTGACAAAATTTTGTTATAATTTTTAGACAGGTTGCAAATTTACAAATCCCGCGTTTGGATACACCGATAATTAATTTATTTTTGGACTTGACCAACAAGAACGGTTATTTTGCCGTCTCTATTGGCAAACTATAAAACAAATCATTTTTTAGAAATTGCAAAGTATGAAGCGAATTACACTATTTGCCCTGCTCTTGTCATGCATGGCCCAGTTATCATTTGCCCGTGATGGTTATCATATCCAGATTAAATTCACGGACACACAAGATACCATGTTGTATCTGGCCCACTACTACGGTAAACCATTACCTACCATTTACAAAGCCGATTCTGCACACATCAGCAAAAATGGTACTGTAACACTAGACAGTAAAGAACCCCTGGTTGGTGGTATTTATCTCATCCTTCTGTCTGATAAGAAAACTTATTTCGAATTTCTGCTGAACAATGGGGACGATATGACCATCTCTGCAGATGCATCTAAACTGCCCGATGGTTTGAAGTTCAAGGGCTCAACTGAAAACGAAAACTTCCAGAGCTACGTAACTTTTCTTAAAGGTTATGGTGAAGAACAGGAAAAACTAAAGAAAGAATATCAGAACGCAAAAACTACGGCAGATACTGCTAATGTAAGGAAGAAAGGCACTGAAGAAGCGGAGAAACTTACCCATTATAGAAAAAGCTACATAGCTGCACATCCAAATTCATTATTGGCTTCTATATTCAGTGCCTTGGATGTTCCACAGGTACCAGAAGGCAAGCATTACATGGAGGATGGCACCTTAGATTCCAACTTTGCTTATAAGTACTACAAGTCCCACTACTGGGATGGTTTTAACCTGCAGGATGATAGGTTGATACATACACCAATATTTGATGGCAAGCTGGATGAGTACATGAATAAATTGGTTTATCCTTATCCTACAGACAGCGTGGAAAAAGAGTGCGATATGCTCTTACACAAAACAAAGGGAACCAAGGAGCTTTTTAAATACACCTTATGGTGGCTTACCCGCAATGTAGAGAACAGCAAAATAATGGGCATGGACGAGGTATTTGTTTACCTGGTTGAGAACTACTACATGAAGGGCGAAGCTACATGGCTTACTAACGATGAATTGCAGAAATACATAGACAGAGCTATGAAGATAGCGCCTAACGTAATAGGTAATGTAGGCCCTGATGTGAAACTGCCAAGCGCAATAACCAAGAAGGAAGAAAGCCTGATGGATGTAAAAGCAAAATATACATTGCTTATATTCTGGTCTCCCGATTGTGGTCATTGCATCATAGAAATGCCACAGATAGATTCTTTGTACCGTGCTTCTCTTAAAGCTAAGGGTGTGAAGATATATTCAGTAGCTACAGAGGGCGACGAAAAGAAAATAAAGGAATTCTATGATAAACATGATCTGAAAGACTGGATCATAACATGGGATCCAGACCATACATCAGACTACAGGTCTAAATATGATGTATATAGTACGCCTACCATCTACCTCCTTGATGAGAAAAAAATAATAAGGGGAAAAAGACTGGATCACAGCAATATAGGACAGGTGCTTGAGTTTGTGGAACGTAAAGAAAAGATGTCAAAAAAAG
>JABDEZ010000068.1 GCA_013286835.1 Bacteroidota bacterium | reverse complement strand
TCTATGCTAAACAAGTGCCCCTGCACTGTAGGCGCAGTAGCATAATTGCTGATGATGCCGTGATACACTGCAGACCCACCATTGGCCGGGTTCACACAAGCATGTACAAATTGTATCTCGCTGCCTTCTGTATATGCACCCAGTATGCGGTCATCATTGGTCATCAGCACTACACTGGTATCTGGCTGGCGACCATCGGGTGGCACCCCGTAAGCAAGGTTGCTTACCAATGGCGTCACCACCAGGTTGTTATTAGCACTGCCTATTGTGTCGGGTATCTTCACCAAAAAGAAACTATCGTTCTGCACTTGCAGTATTTTCTTGCCCAGCAGGTACTGGCTTGGCCCTTTAATGCTGCCACCGCCCTTCACCGGGTAAAGGTTGCGTATGTACAGGCCATCGCTTTTTATACTGTCCCATAGCTGGTAGTTAAGTGTGGAATCGCCATTGTAACCATCCTGCTTGCGTATCTGGTATATCACACTCTCTTTAAAGCCTATCTGCCAGCTTATACCATCCATTATCTGGTTGCCAGTAAAGAAAAATTCATCGTGCGTTATAGCTATAGCCGGGTAGTCAAAGGCTGTAGTATCATTGGCAAAGTTGCCGTAAAATTTATAAAAGCTCCATGCGCCGGTAGGGTCATTTGTTTTTGAGAAACCTACAACTATGTAGTTGTATTGGTTCACCCCGTTCAGCATAATGCAGATGAACTTATCCGCCTCAGGGTCATAGATCACCTTAGGGTCGTAGCGGTAGTTATTCGGGTTAGTAATACTCGTATTCAATCCCACGGATAGCGAAAAATTGTACAAAGATTTACGGGTCGTCATTTGCCCTGTAGTAGCATCATGTACAGATATATTTTCATTGATAACAGATACTGCCTGGTTGTTGTTATTAATAGCCATGTAGTTGTCAGACGGTATGCCACCCAGGCTATCAGCAATAAAACCTATAGCTACTATAGGTGCTGCGGCCGTAGTGGTCTTATTATATCCCACGTTCGATGCCTTCCGCGGGAAGGCCTTTTGTATCAGCTTTTTTACAGAATCTAACTCACCCGTCTGTTCATTTTTATCAGGGTCGGGCATTTCGCTGTTGAGTATCCGGGCGTTGTATTTATCATCCACGTCTCTAAGCACTGCCTGGCCTGCAAGCGGCGTGGTATAGCGTTTCACCCTTGCATTTTGTGCATAGCTACTATTGGCGAGCACTAAAAGGATACCTAATAAAAATACACGCGTCTTCATACTGCAAATTTGCTTAAATATAAGAAAACCGCAGCACTTTTGTAGGTTGCTGCGGCTTATAAATATAATGTTTAATAACAATAATGACATTAGCCTTGCAAAGCTGCCGCACCACTCACAATTTCTGTAAGTTCTGTGGTAATGGCTGCCTGGCGGGCGCGGTTGTAGCTGATCTTCAGGCTGCGCAGCATTTCGTTGGCATTCTCACTGGCCTTATCCATAGCGGTCATACGTGCACCATGCTCAGATGCATTAGCATCCAGTACAGCCTTGTACACCTGTGTGTTCAGTATCTTAGGCATCAGTTCCTGCAGCAATGTTTCCATATCCGGTTCGTATATAAAATCGGCATTGGTTTTCTTAGTTCCTTCCTCGTTCACCACTTTAGGTATAGGCAGGTATGGCTCACTGATAAACACCTGTGTAGCAGCATTCCTAAACTGGCTATAAACGATCTCAACCCTATCATACTCCCCTCTCAGGAAAGATTCCTGGGCATACACCGCAGCGTGCTTCACATTTTCAAAGCGCAGGTCTGCAAATATTTGCCAGTAGGTGTCTATCATGTTCACACCTGCACGCAAAAAGGCTTCGTAACCTTTCTTGCCTATTGGCATAATGGTAACATTGCCTTTAGCTTCCTGTGCAGCAAATTTATCTTTAATTACCTGGCGGGTAAGTTTTATAATGTTGGCATTATAAGCGCCACAAAGTCCGCGGTCGCTGGTTATAGGTATCATCAATATACGTTCAGGAGCGCGTTCGTCAGCCAGTGGCATGTTTACGTCAGCCGATGCACTGCTTACAATATTGCTCAGCATTTCCTGCAGCTTCACCGCATACGGGCGCATCTGCACTATCGCGTCTTGCGCACGGCGAAGTTTAGCAGCGCTCACCATCTTCATTGCCTTTGTTATCTGCTGCGTAGATGTAACTGATTTTATGCGGTTACGAACTTCCTTTAACTGTCCTGACATACTAAATTGTAAAATGTTATAACGGGCGCAAAGTTAAAATTTAATGATGAAGATTTCAAAAAGCATTTATTAATTGATTAATTTAGGGGCATAACAGGTTTCCTGCTTATCTGCAAGTATATGTGGTATATATTTTTTACAATCCAAAGTCAAATCATATCTAGCCACTAAATCGAATTAAAGTATCATGTCACGTAAAACAAAGATCGTTGCTACCGTAGGACCGGCATCAAACACTTACGAAAAATTATTAACACTTGTACAAGCTGGCGTAAATGTGTTCCGCCTCAATTTCTCGCATGGCACACACGAGCAGCACAAGCTGGTGATAGATCACATACACAAGATCAATGAAACATTTGGCTACACCATAGCTATACTTGCCGACCTGCAAGGCCCCAAACTGCGTGTAGGTGAGATAAAAGACAATGCCCTGGACCTAAAGATGGGCGACACCTTTTACTTCAGCAACGAGAAAACAATAGGTACACTGGAGAACATCTATATATCTTATCCCGATTTTCATAAAGATGTAAAAATTGGCGAGAAGATATTGCTGGATGACGGAAAGATAGAAGTACTGGTAACTGAAATAACTGCTGACAATCGCGTAAAAGTAACGGTTACAGCTCCCGGCCTTTTATCATCCCGTAAGGGTGTAAACCTGCCAGATACCGCTATATCACTCCCCTCTTTATCTGAAAAGGACCTGAACGATCTGGAGTTCATTATTACTGAGAATATTGACTGGATAGGCTTGTCGTTTGTGCGCAAGCCCGAAGATATACTGGATCTGCGTAGCCGTATAGAAGCGCGCGACAGTAAAGCAAAGATCATTGCCAAAATAGAGAAGCCTGAAGCATTGGTGCACCTACGGGAGATAATACTTGCATCTGATGCTGTTATGGTTGCACGTGGCGACCTGGGTGTGGAACTGCCGCTGCAGCAGATACCCATGATACAGAAGAATATAGTGCGCAAATGCATACACAGGGCCAAACCAGTGATCATAGCTACCCAGATGATGGAAAGCATGATAGACCGCAGCCGCCCCAACCGTAGCGAGATAACCGATGTAGCCAACGCTGTACTGGAAGGCGCTGACGCTGTAATGCTCAGCGGCGAAACCGCTATGGGCCAATATCCAGAACTGGTTATTAAGACCATGGTAAGTATAATAGAAGAAGTAGAAAAAGAAGCAGTGGTGTATAACCGTAACCTGGTACCTCAGCCCCATTCTCCGTCTTTTCTTAGCGATGCGCTATGCTACAATGCTTGCGTAATAGCCAAAGACATACAGGCCAATGCACTCATAGGTATGACACAATCAGGATACACAGGCTTTATGCTATCCAGCTTCAGGCCGCACTCACCGCTGTATGTGTTTACCAAACTAAAGCAACTGGTAAATCAATTAAGCCTTAGCTGGGGCGTGCAGGCCTTCTTCTACAATAAAGAAGAAAGTGTAGATGAAATAATTACCGACCAGATGAATATTCTTAAAGAAAAAGACCTGCTGAAACAGGGAGATGTTGTAGTAAGTACAGGCAGCTTACCGGTACTAGCCCACTTGCCTACCAATATGATAAAGATAAGTGTGGTAGAATAAGTCGAGAGTCGTAAATCAGTTCAGTAGAAAGTGGCGAGGATGCTTGCAACAATAAGAACAACATACAAATAACAATGGCCGGGCAATGCCCGGCCATTGTTATTTGAGACAATCCCATATCTAAATCTTTGTCAGTAGTATTTCCATGGACTTGTACTCCTTGCCCTTGGAGATCATGAACATTTCATTTTTTTGATGCGCATCATCTATAAAAGTGATCACCTCGCGGCAGGGTATTTCTTTTTTAGTTATTGGGTCAACCATCTTGGTTTTAAAATCGACGCACTTTTTGGCATCGTCCCACTTGCCTTCACCATACATCATACCGGTACCCATATTGTCTATCCACGTTGTGAAGAATATCTTCTTTGCATTATCGTAGCCTGTTATGCTCATACCGCTAAAGGGCATGCCCATGAACGACCCTGTGGATATAGAACGCTGGTAGCGGCCGTCCATCATCATTTCGCTTACAGAGGTAGCCGTCCATTTCATAGGTTCGGCACCTGGCTTCATCCAGAAAGTGATGTCCTCGTTCCAGTTGCCATTACATTTAGCCAGCATGGCATGCATAGGCCCGGGGGTGCCGTAGTCCATATAGGCTTTTTGCTCGGCAGCGCCATCTTGTGCACTTGCAGAAAAATAAAGTGCGATACTACATAATACAACAAACAGCTTTTTCATAAATAAAAGTTTAATGGAACATAAAAATACAAAAAGGGCAAATACTTACATAAGTATTCATTAAAATATAACACAGCCAAGGAGGTTCCTTAAAAATAAAAAGCATCCCACGGTTATGAGATGCTTTTTACCAACTATCTATCTATTCTTATTTTACTTCTTCATATTCAGCATCAGCTACGCTGCCATCGTTAGCGGCGCCAGCATGTTCCTGGTGCTGCTCCTGACCTGCACCTTGCTGACCTGCGCTGTACATATCCTGGCTAGCTGCATTCCAAGCTGCATTCAATTCTGCTTCAGCAGTATCAATGCCATTCATATCTTCAGCCTTATGTGCTTCCTTCAGTTTAGCGGCTGCAGACTCAATAGCGCCTTTCTTATCAGCAGGTATCTTGTCACCGTATTCTTTCAGTTGCTTTTCGGTAGTAAAGATCAGGCTATCAGCTTTGTTCATCTTTTCAACCCTTTCACGCACTTCCTTATCAGCAGCTTCGTTAGCCTTAGCGTCATCCCTCATGCGTTCTATTTCTTCCTTGCTCAAGCCGCTACCAGCTTCAATACGAATATTCTGTTGCTTGCCGGTACCCTTGTCTTTGGCAGTTACATGCAAGATACCATTCGCATCGATGTCGAATATTACTTCAACCTGAGGAACACCACGTGGTGCAGGTGGAATACCATCGAGTATGAAACGACCCAGGTTCTTATTATCTTTTGCCATTGGGCGCTCACCTTGCAATACGTTGATCTCAACGCTTGGCTGGCTATCGCTTGCAGTAGAGAATACTTCGCTCTTCTTGGTAGGAATAGTAGTGTTTGATTCTATCAGGCGTGTCATTACACCACCGTAAGTTTCAATACCTAAAGAAAGCGGAGTTACATCAAGCAACAACACATCCTTTACATCACCGCTCAATACACCACCTTGTATGGCAGCACCTACAGCAACAACTTCATCAGGGTTTACGCTCTTGTTAGGCTTTTTACCGAAGAATTTTTCAACTACTTCCTGTATGCGTGGGATACGTGTAGAACCACCCACCAGGATAATTTCATCTATCTGGCTTGTGCTCATAGAAGCATCTTTCAATGCTTTGCGGCAAGGTTCCAGTGTACGCTCAACCAGGCTGTCAGACAGTTGTTCGAACTTAGCACGGCTCATTTTGCGCACCAGGTGCTTAGGCACACCGTCAACCGCAGTTATATAAGGAAGGTTTATTTCAGTTTCCTGTGAAGAAGACAACTCGATCTTAGCTTTTTCAGCAGCTTCCTTCAAACGCTGCCAAGACATTGGGTCCTTACGCAGGTCTATAGCTTCGTCTTTCTTAAATTCATCGGCCAACCAGTCCATGATCACTTTATCAAAGTCATCACCACCAAGGTGTGTATCACCGTTTGTTGATTTCACTTCAAACACGCCATCACCCAGCTCCAGGATAGATACGTCGAACGTACCACCACCTAAGTCGAACACAGCTATTTTGCTGTCAACATGCTGTTTATCCATACCATAAGCCAAAGCAGCTGCAGTAGGTTCGTTAATGATACGACGTACGTTAAGGCCTGCAATTTCGCCGGCTTCCTTGGTAGCCTGGCGCTGTGCATCGTTAAAGTATGCCGGTACTGTAATAACGGCTTCGTTCACTTCTGTACCCAGGAATTCTTCAGCAGTTTTCTTCATTTTCTGAAGGATCATTGCAGAAATTTCCTGTGGAGTGTACATGCGGCCATCTATATCCACACGGGGAGTGTTATTCTCACCCTTTACTATTTTATAGGAGTTATGAGCTATTTCGCCTGTCACTTCGTCAAAACGACGACCCATAAAACGTTTTATGGACATAACAGTGTTTGTAGGGTTGGTAATGGCCTGACGTTTTGCAGGGTCACCTACCTTACGTTCTCCGTTCTTTAAAAAAGCTACTACCGATGGGGTGGTACGGCGACCTTCATCGTTCGCAATTACCACGGGCTCATTCCCTTCCATCACAGAAACACATGAGTTGGTAGTTCCTAAGTCAATGCCAATAATTTTTGCCATAATTGATTTTTAAGTATTGTAATTAAATTTTATTCTCTTTGTAATCCTAGACAATAAATATACCAGCATGGCAACATCAGAAATAATGTCAGTATTTCTGCCATTGTGAAAGAAAAAATACCACCTGAGCAAGACATTTATGATGATAATAATGCCATAACAGGCAAAAAAGGTAATACACAATACTTTGGAACGACTTAAAAGGGGATAAATGAAAATGGCACCTGCATACCTTATTGGATGCAAACATGGTACATTATAAATATAAAGATCATGACCATAAGGAGCAAAGAGCTCCCATTATTATACTTAAAATATTAAAATATGCTCCATAAAAACTTCCAGTCAAAGAGAAATGTCTGTTGCGATAAAAAAGCTTAAAAAGGACATTTTATA
The DNA here is from genome assembly GCA_013286835.1 of Bacteroidota bacterium. Lineage (GTDB taxonomy): Bacteria > Bacteroidota > Bacteroidia > Chitinophagales > Chitinophagaceae > JABDEZ01. The sequence continues at coordinate 8,593 of JABDEZ010000068.1, read as the reverse complement.
AGGATAGGATGGCTGAATGCCTTGCCTGCAGATCATATTAACTTAAGGCACCAAAAGAAAAATGCCCCAAAATGTCCGTTGACATACATTTTTAAAATCTGAAAGAATCTTGAACCCCAGGATTATTTAGCCTGATTTTCGTTATTTGATAGCTCACGATAACGGATGTAAGGTACGACACCAGCAGATAGCCTGTAAATGAAGATATCCACTTTTTGAAGGCTAGCTTGTTACAACTAAGCGCAGCAGCATAGATATACGGCTTAATAGGCTGAGCCTACTATGCCCAAATTCTTAGTAACAGGATTTGCCATTATTGAGTCGAGAGTAGCAACATCATATACTACATAGCCACTACGAAAAGCACGACCTCCATACAACCCAAGTACACGATTTATGCCCTTTGAAGATAACATATTGGTATAATTAGGTTCAATATCCATACCAGTAAGCCCCGTACCCAGGGTTTGGGTGATCTGCATATAGTTATAGAAATCTGTGTTAGCCGCAGAAAGAATCAGTTGCGCACTATCCATGAGCCTGGTTACAAATTGAGGCGGTACCTGCATGGCACCTGACAGAAAATCATAAAACTGGAAATTATTAGAAGTCAGGCTAAAGCCCAAAGACGTAGCCCCAGCATTGCCAGATGGCGTAGCCGTTGCAAAATCCCAGTCTGCATATTTTTTCACCGTGGTGTTTGTCTGCGAATTTTTCTCCACCCACCTTACTCTTAATATACCCTCCATGTAAGCTACAGTAGGTGGCACGCTGCCGCGTACCAGAAACGGGTTTGCAGAATGCGAGAAACTAAGTGTAGTACCCAAATTATCCAAGTAGGGACATGAAAAGTTTGCAGAAGATTCATCTATAATTGTGGTTTCAGCAGAATCAACCTCGCCTGACGCAGGATTGGTTATGAGCAACCTGTAGGTATTATTCGGATCTAAAGCATTTTTAAACTTATATGCATAGTTGGGTGTAGTAAAAAAAGCACCACTGTCTTTTTGATATCCTTCCTGGTTAAGATCTACACGGGTAAGTGTAATAGGTGCACCTACCATATTACCGCTATTAAATGCTTCCAGCACAACATTCAATTGCGGGTAGAAACTGGAATCTGCCACCTTTTCCATATTATAAGCGCTAAGGCTTTGAGAAAGGAAAGCTTTTTGGATACGTATATAATGTGCAGTATCGCCCTCATCGAGCAGACCATACACGATCGTTATATTTTGATAAGGGGCCGCAGTATTGAATTTAGTGGAGCACCCAGCCATAGCAGCCAGTACAAAAACGCAAAAAGAAAAGAATGGAAGGTGTTTCATTGCTGCCAATTTGTTATAAAAGCAGGCAAAGATAACGGAATGCCTTCTAATAATAGTGTGCATAAAATCTTAAATTATATAGTATAGACACTAACAAGACGTAGTACAAGTGCTATAGCTTTGGTACAATTGCCATGTTTAAAAAGTATTTTTGCTGTAAATAACTATAAATGACGCTTGCCGCCCAGATAAAACTGATTGTTGCAGATGCCGTGAAGCATCTTTTTGCCGATGCCGATGTGAAAGGGGTTACCATCACTATAAACCAGACCAAGCCTGAATTTGAGGGCGACTATACCGTTGTACTGTTCCCTTTTGTAAAAGTGCTAAGAATGAAACCCGATGCACTGGGTGCACAATTGGGCACTTACCTGGTAGAGAAAACCGGCATTTTTACATCTTACCAGGTAGTAAGCGGTTTTTTAAACCTTACGGTTACCGACAACTATTGGGTAAATTTTTTGCTGAACAACTTTAATAATATACACTTTGGCGAAAAGCCGGGGACTGACTGCCGGGTGATGATAGAATACTCATCGCCCAACACTAATAAGCCACTGCATTTTGGGCATATGCGCAATATTTTTTTGGGCGCGGCCATGGCACAGGTATGCAAGGCCAATGGCAAACAGGTTGTAAAAGCCAACCTGATCAACGACAGGGGTATACACATCTGCAAGTCGATGGTGGCCTGGCAACGGTATGGCAACGACGCAACACCGGAAACAACAGGAATAAAAGGCGACCACCTGGTGGGCGACTATTATGTAAAATTTAATGATATTTATAAGGAAGAGATAGCGCAACTAGTAGCTGCTGGAACAGATAAGGATAAGGCCGAGAAAGAAGCGCCCATAATGAAGGAAGCCCAAGCCATGCTGCGCGACTGGGAAGCGGGCGACATGGAGGTACGTGAACTTTGGCAGCGTATGAACGGATGGGTATATAAAGGCTTTGACGACACCTACCGTAAAATGGGCATCACCTTTGACAAGACCTATTATGAAAGCAATACTTACCTGCTGGGCAAGAACATTGTTGCCGAAGGCCTTGAAAAAAAGGTGCTGTTTACCAAGGAGGATGGCAGTGTATGGATAGACCTGACAGAAGACGGCCTGGACCAAAAACTGCTGCTGCGCGGCGATGGGACAAGTGTATATATGACACAAGACCTGGGTACCGCCCGACTGAAGTATGATGACTATAAACTAAGCCAGAGCGTATATGTAATAGCCGACGAGCAGAACTACCACATGCAGGTACTAAAGCTGATACTTAAAAAACTGGGCGAGCCATGTGCAGATGGCATTTACCACTTGTCTTACGGGATGGTAGAACTGCCTACCGGGCGGATGAAGAGCCGCGAGGGCACCGTAGTAGATGCTGATGATATGATAGCAGAGATGATAAGCCTGGCCCAAACGCAAACTGAACAGGCGGGCAAAAGCGACGGATTTACCCATGCAGAACTGGCAGCACTCTATGAAATGATAGGCCTGGACGCACTTAAGTTTTACCTGCTGCGTGTGGACCCTAAGAAGAAAATGATCTTTGACCCCAAAGAAAGTATAGACCTGCACGGATATACGGCTACATTTATACAATATGCCCACGCGCGTATATGCAGTATATTGAGAAAAGAAAATGTGCCTTTGCTGCCAGGCAATACCAAGTTCCAGTCAACCGACTTTAAACAGGCTATAACACCGGCCGAAAAGAATATTGTAGTGGCCCTGGAACAGTACCCCGATATATTGGCATCTGCCGCCGAGGAGTACGACCCATCCACACTGTGTAACTACTCATTCCAATTAGCGCAGTTGTTCAATACTTTTTATGACGAACACAGCATTAGCAAGGCAGAGAACGAAGAGAAAAAACAATTGCGGCTAATGATGATCATTATGACCGCACAAACCCTACGCCATGCCATGAACCTGATGGGCATAAAGCTGCCGGAAAGGATGTAAAATCGGTAATTATCGCCAACTTTGGATTATAGATATTTATATATAAAAGAAAGGCAATTATATATGAATAGTGTACTGAAATTTGAATCATTTAATGAAGATGAATTAATTCAATCGAAATCTTATCCTGATGAGATCGAGCCAACAATCATTAATTTATCACACGCTGGCGTAACAACTGAATTGACTGATAATCATATTTACTTTAAAGTTTCTGGAACTATATTTTCTATAGAAACAAATACAGAACTTAATTTCGAAAAGGAGTTCATTTCTATTGAAGGTGCAAATTCGTATTATGACGATATAATAAAAAGATTTCCACTTTCGACTGTTATAATAAAGAAGATCGAAACAACAGACATAAAGATTTATGGTTAAAGAACTAAGTACATTTTGTATAAACCTGTTGTATCTGTCATGTTTCCTACGATGGTTCTATGTGTATTATCACAGTCTCCCCAATGCCTATTTATAAAATAAACTTCGAGATTATCGATGAATTCCTTGTTTCTGCTTTCGCATAAAATAAACATTTTGGTGTAACCACTGTCCGTGTAATCAGCACCTAATATTCGTTGTAGCTCGTCACCTGTTTTTCCAAATTTTATGCTTTTGGGATTTTCAAATAACCTAATCTCCTTTATGATTTTCTCAATTCTATTGTAGAGCTTCTCATTTGCTTGCGAATTGTGTGTTATGCAAAATGTATCAAAAACACTGTCTTTTGAAATTTTCTCAACTAAAAAATATTTAAAGCCTGCGAAACTTTTTAGGGGTAACATCAATTAATATTTTAGCTATAAATGTAAGATATAATTAAAAATAGAGTACCTTTTTGTCTATGACTATCAACCAAAAGCTTGATGCAGTTTTAGAGATTTTAAGAGATGCCTACAATGAGGAACACAAAATTCATAAAACAGTACAAAGTGATGGGACAATTAGCCAAACTTTTTTAATTGGAGGAAGAAAGCAATTTGTTAATGCAACCCAAATAATGTTCCATTTCTACGCCCGTTATAAAATAATTGATGAAGATGGTGAATTAAATCATTTGCTGGAGTATCTGTTAGCACATAAAATGATTGAGACTGATGGGGCAACATGGGATAAACAATATAAAATCTCTTTTGAGGGACGATTCTTTATTCAAAATGGAGGATATGTTGGTAAACAGAACGAAGAAGAGAATGAAAAACTTTTCTTTAAAAATATAGCCATACAAAACATTAAAAATGCTGCTCGTCTAAATTACTATACCCTAGCATTAGTGATAGCTACAATAGCTTTATTCTTTGCTACATGCGTAGAAAAATTTCACCTTCTTGGATCGATACAACTATGGACATCAACGGTGCTCTTTTTATTTGGTGTTTTGTTTACTGCGATAGTTTTAAAGTTGGTTGATAAAAAGGAATAGAGTACAGTGATATATAGTTGATGTCTACTTGGTTTTATGTTCTTGTATGTATTTGTCTATTAGCGGCAATATATACCACAGGGATGCTCCGAGACAGGCACCTACGAAGAAAATTAGAGAGATTACAGAAAGAGGAAGATAGTCAGGAATATGTATCCTTACCATCTCTAAAATGTAGTAAGCAGCAGCAAAAACAGTTGCTACAGCAATCAACAAATTTGTCACGTACAATCTTCTTGTTATCCCTACGTTAGCAATATTACTTTCAACTAAGGTGTCATTAGATAGTTGTCGATTAATTTCCTTTATTTTTTCATTTTCTTCCCATATTTGGAATCCATCTAGAGAGCCGATTTCGATTAGTTTTCTACCTCTTTTAGTAAATTTATAGTTTCTTCTTTCATACTCTTTAATAAAGCCGTCTGTATTTAGAATATCAAAATATCTATTAACGCTGTCGCTATCAAAAAGAATATCTCGTCTAGGTTTTTCTGTTTCCCCTCTTACGTTTTCCATTCTTTTAGTTAATTGATAATCTTGTAGTCGTTCGAAAGGTTGAAATTTCTTTATGCACATGTTGAGACCTACGAGATCTCGTTTGTGGGTTTCCAAAATGCAATCATTAAGAATATCATCATTAATTGATAGAGCGTTCGTATTTCCCAAATCAGTTATAGAGTAACCAGATGTCATATTCATAGTGTTGGGAATCCTTGCGTCCTTTACTAGTAATAGACTTTGATTTACAAGTTCAGTTAGTGCATTTAATAGATCAGCTTCGAAACTATTGTAAGAAAACTCTGGGTAAAGTTGGATCATTAACTCCTTTAAAGTAGCGATATCATATTCTCTGCGATTCCCTAAACGGTATATTGCGAAAAATCTAAGGACAAAATTTTTAATGAATTCCAAGTCTATAACAGCCATATTATAAACGTACAAAACTAATTTTAAAATAATGTTTTGTTGTGAACGCATTAGTTATTATCTTTGTCCCAATAAGATACTAATTTATGTTTGCTCAATTCAAGACACTACCACAATTATTTGATTATTTCAAAGATGAAGAAATATGTCTAGCATATTGGGAGCAAATACGTTGGGGTGGTAATGTAACATGTCCACATTGTAACGCCAGTAACCCTTATAAAACTAACAGAGGTTACAAGTGTAGGAACATAGGATGCCAAAAGAAATTCAGTGCCTTGGTTGGGTCTATATTTGAAAACAGCAAGTTACCCTTACGGACATGGTTCGCGGCAATATACCTATGTACCAATCACAAGAAAGGCATATCATCATTACAGGTGTCTAGAGACCTAGGAATCCACCAAAAGAGTGCTTGGTTCATGTTACACAGAATTAGGGAAACACTGAAAGAATCTGTTCCAGAAGTATTGGGTGGAGAGGGTGTCATTGTTGAAGTAGATGAGACTTATGTCGGTGGTAAAGTAGGTAACATGAGCAACAAAAAGCGTAAAGAAATCACTGATAAATTACGTGGTATAAATGACAACAAAAGTACGGTGATGGGTTATATCGAACGCTCTAATAAAATACGCTTTAAAGTAATAGAGGAAGGTGAAAATATTAAGGACTTAGTGAGAGGAAATATTGATACTAATTCAGTAATAATGACTGATAGTTCTACAGTATATACTAATGTAGGTAAGGAGTTTGCTCATCACGGAATTGTAGATCATTCTAAAAAGGAATTTGTAAAAGAAGATGTCTATCACACTAACACTATCGAGGGTGCGTTTTCACTATTTGACAGAATGGTAATAGGTATCTATCATCATGTGTCACCAAAACATTTACAGTCTTACTTTAACGAGAGTGCATACAGATACAACACCCGGATAATGAATTGTCCAATGAGGTTTGAAGAAACAGTTGCTATGTGCAGCGGAGTTAGATTGACCTATAAAAACTTAACCGTTAAGAGTAGTTAAGTTTGTTGATTAAATGTAAAGTCTAGCTATTGTCCATTTCTTGTTCTAGGTAGTGTCTCAGTTTGGGTATTATGATTAAAATATTTATTTTAAAGTCCCAGTATCTACTAATTTTCTGCTAACCAGACCATTTACTTTATAAACCGTCTGGAAGCTCTAATGATATTATAGATCATGTAGGAAGACCAAATGCGCATTGCTATATCAATTAGAACTAATGCTCCTTTAAACGATATTTCATAAGTGCCCCAATTCTCAGAAGGGATATTGTATGAGTGAAGGGGGTTTATTAGTATTAGGTATGCATTTACATAATCACCTATGGAAGCAACAGTAATTGCACTGTATAACCATGCTAACGTGCATAAAATTAAATGTCCAATAAGTAGCCAGAAAATTGGAAGGAAGATGCTTTGCCCAAAATTGCTTGTCCATTGACTTAGAGAGATTATGAGTTTTGTGCCAAAATCTCTACTAAACCAAAGCAAGGATTTTTTATAGACTATCATCTCTTTAGAGTGGAAATATTGCTCGTTGATAACATCACCCTGTTTACTTAATGCATACTTCAATTGTCTATAAACTTCTCTGCTTTTTCTGAAGTATAGTATTCTGGACTTTTCAGTTCGAAACTCAGTATGAGGAGAAAGGAAATTATTAACGTTTTTGTTTACCCACGTAAATAACTCTCGTTCTTTTTTATCTGTAGTAGGGAAAATATAGTACTCAAATCCTGCTGTAATTAAGGGTTTCCAAATAATATTGACAAAAATACAATCAACAAGAGATGTGTCATCAAAGTTTACAACATCATACTGATTAAAATCAATGTTGTAAAACTCTGCTTTACCTAGGTATGATTTGTCAACATAAAACATACTAGGTTTATTATTTTTTAATCTGGTAACATTTGAGATATTTAATTTTCCATCGTTTCTGTAATTTTTAAAATTTACCACATTAATATTTGAATCAAATATGGACAAATTAGATTTCTCATTTAAGCCCGAAACATCAATTTTCTCAATTTTTGCATTCACTATATTGATGTCACCTTCAATATTGCTACGCAATGACAAATTGTCTATTTCCTTGTTTTTTGTCGATATGTATAACTTGTTAAAATGACCACCAATGATGGTAATATCACTACAATCTGCAAAGGACCAATTACACGATTCGTAAGTTCCCCTGAAAATTGAAATGTCTTGTTTACAAGAAACTGTATCTAAAGTGAAATCACTACTGAATGAAGCATAAACTGATAAAGACTCATCAAAACAACAATTAAAAAAATTAACATATTTGGGGTGTATACCTCTAAATACAATGTCTTTAAGAAAATAGCAATCAAAAAAGCTTACTGGTTTAGAGAAAGCGTAAAATTCTACATGGTCTTGAATTACGTAGTTCCTAATCTGAATTGTGGAAGTCATTGATTTGTCAATTTCGTTCGTTATATCAGACCACAGTTTTTTTTGATGACTACTAATATGATTGTTATTATCTGTATAGCTCATGGAGGAAATTTTACGAAAAGAAAGTTACAGAAGATGTGAAGAGCCAATCGATAGAGCAGCTATTTTCCAAGATGACTTTTCATTGCCCTACTATAAGTCTGTGAATATTTGTTTCACATATTGAGCAGAGCTACTGTTATCGAACGTAGCAATTACACTTCCATTATTATTTCTTTCTTTCAGTTCGACTTCATCATTACTATGGTTGTATGTCATGCAGTAAGTCTTCTCATTTACTTTAAACCATAGCATATTGGCAGTTTTTTCATTGTAGGTTCTTACTTCTATATCTTCGGTTGCTTTCCATAATACAGCACCAGCTAGTGTAAACACGATTTCATTAACGCCGAGTGCGTGATGATCGGCTCGATTGACTACGCCATTGATATATTCCTTA
>JABDEZ010000067.1 GCA_013286835.1 Bacteroidota bacterium | reverse complement strand
ATCCAAGGGCCATCGATTGTGTAAAAAAATTGCATGGGGTCTGGGTTAGAAAGCTTTTAAAGGAGGTCATAAACTGGTGCTTGCTGAAAAACAGAATGTTCTTTTCTTCACCCGTTTCATCATTTGCCCTGTATATCCTGAAAACACCATCAATAATAAAACCCAGATGCTTGCATACGTTCCGATACTCATTATAAAACTCTCCTTTCTTGTATTCTTTCAATTGCCAGTAAGGAAGGGACAGATCAAATACCTCTTTACTCATTCCGGTTGTTGCAAATAGAGCCTGTTGCAACAATTCTATTTCCGTTAAGCTTTTCATTCGAACGAGTTGTTTTATAATGCCTGGGTAACATGAAAACTCACTGAAAATTAATTCAGTGAGTTGAAGATAAAGATACACCAGATATACCGGAACTATTTATTTAACGTGCTTCCTGTAGAACGATGGCTGCTACTACTCCGGGCATAGAGATGAATGGTGTGTGGCTGCTGGGTATTGCGTATTCTTTTTCTACGTTTGAGTTTTTGACCATTTGTTGCTGAAGGGTGTAGCTCACCGCATGATCATTTAGAGTATGGATATATACCTTTTTCACTTTTCCGAAATTGGCATCGGTAAGTATTACTGGTGTTGCCAACGGAGCTAAAGGATCAGCTTTAAAATTAGCTACCAGGTGATCTGCTACACTCTGAGGTGCATCTGCTGCAAAAACATCTACAATACCTTCTTTAGCCAGGTTTGCGGTGCCACCGGCTTCATTTACCTGTAAGTACTTACCTATGTGGCTGTCTGCATCCTGCTGGGCAAGTGCCAGCAAACTTTCGCCGTTGCGGGGCAGGAAGGCACCCAGGTAAATCAGTTCCTTAAGCTGACCAGGTATTTCTTCTGCCACCTGGCTGATGACCATTCCTGCCATGCTATGGCCCACCAGCACTACATCTGTTCTGTTACCAATCTCTTTTTTTACCAGGTCCACATAAGACCTGAAAGTAATAGTGGCATAAGAGGTGTTGTCTTTTCCGTGCCCGGGAAGGTTTACTTCGATTACATCATAACCCTGTGCTTTTAAAAGTGGAGATACGGCACTCCATGCAGAAGCGTCTGACCATGCGCCGTGTACCAATACAATTGTTTTCATTTTTTTGTTTGTTTTAGTGTGAGAAAATGCTGCGAATGCGAATAAGCAAATAGCGATTGTTACAAGTGTTGCTTTCATTTTTTTGTGTTTTGATTTGTTTGTGATTTTTTGATAACACAAAATTGCAACACGCTACGCACAACAATTTTAACCTGGGTTAATATCGTACAGCAAAACAAAAAAAGCCGTAGACCTCGTTTGCAGGTACACGGCTACATAAGAATCAAATCACTATTAGGAAGGCAATCAATAAAACATGCATCAAAGGATTGCAGGCATAAAAACGCCTTCCGTTTAGGGAAGGCGTTTGCTATAAAAGGATAGAAGAACTATTTAGTTTTCATTCACGGCTTTCTGCACCAATTCTGCAGCTTCGCTTAGTAGTATAGCCGACTGTACTTTAAGTCCGCTGTTTACTATAAGTTCTTTTGCAGCTTCTGCGTTTGTACCTTGCAGGCGCACAATGATAGGTATATTGATGTTGCCCAGTTTATTGTAAGCTTCAATAACACCAGCAGCCACACGGTCGCAACGTACTATGCCACCAAATATATTAATGAGAATAGCCTTTACGTTAGGATCTTTCATGATGATGCGGAAACCTGCTTCAACAGTTTGTGCATTGGCAGTGCCGCCTACATCCAGGAAGTTAGCTGGTTCTCCACCTGCCAGTTTTATCATATCCATACTTGCCATAGCAAGGCCCGCGCCGTTTACCATACAACCCACGTTACCGTCCAGTTTCACATAGTTCAGGTTATGTTCGCTTGCTTCTACTTCTGTAGGGTCTTCTTCATTCTTATCGCGCATGTCTGCAATGTCGGGGTGGCGCATCAGTGCGTTATCATCCACATTCATTTTGCAGTCAACAGCAAATATTTTATCGTCAGCGCTTTTAAACAGGGGATTTATTTCCAGCATTGCGCAGTCCAGGCCTACATAAGCATTGTATAAGTTGGTAACAAACTTCACCATGTTCTTGAAAGCGTCGCCGCTCAAGCCCAGGTTAAAAGCTATTTTGCGCGCCTGGAAAGGTTGCAGTGGCATAGCGGGATGTACCCACTCTTTATATATTTTTTCAGGTGTGTTGTGTGCTACGTCTTCAATGTCCATACCGCCTTCGGTGCTGTACATAATTACGTTTTGCTTCTTGGCACGGTCCATCAGCACGCTTATGTAAAACTCTTTGCGCTCGCTGGGGCCATCATAATACATGTCCTGAGCTATGAGTATTTTATTTACTTTCTTGCCTTGCGGACCGGTTTGTATAGTTACCAGGGTATTGCCCAGTATATTTTTAGCTACGCGCTCCACATCATCTGCGCTTTTTACCACCTGTACGCCACTCTGGTCAGGAACTTCTACCATCCTGCCTTTACCACGGCCACCAGCGTGTATCTGCGCCTTTACCACCACAAACTTGCTGCCTGTTTCAACAGCTATTTTTTTATACGCATTTACGGCATCGTCAACTTTATCAACGGCAACGCCTTCCTGTGTAGGTACGTTATATCTTTTCAGTAATTCTTTAGCTTGGTATTCATGTAAATTCATGACGGCAAAAAATTTTGGCTAAGTTAATATAATTAAGGGCAATTTCTTTCTGAGTAATACAATTTTGTCGCAACTTGATACGGAAATACAATATGATAGCTTGAAAGGAGTGTGATCTTTTTTAAATAATTTGTATATTCGCAGTACATGCAAGCGCATTCATCCATACAGGCCGCTAATTATTATTACTATTCTGGTTATTATCCGGAATAGGGGCAGCGCGTATATTCAATATATCACTTCATAACCCGGTTCCGAAAAGGACCGGGTTATTTTTTTGTCTTTTTCTTTCACTCAATTAATATCAAAACACAATGAACCGTAACAGGCCAATGACCCAGAACTATGAACTGTACACCCGTGAAGACTTAAGGGTATGGCGCACCCTTTTTGAACGGCAGGAACAATTACTGCTGCTGCATGGTAGCACTACCTACCTTAATGCTATAGACAAGGTGGGCTTTAATGCAGACGCTATACCAAACTTTACAGAGGTGAATACTTTGTTGCAACCGCTTACGGGGTGGCAACTTACCGTAGTGCCCGGCCTGGTAGAACCCAAAGACTTCTTCGGGCTGCTTGCCGACAAAATATTTCCCGCAACCTGCTGGCTGCGTACCTGGGCCGAGCTGGACTACATTGAAGAACCAGACATGTTTCATGATGTGTTTGGCCACGTACCCCTGCTGGCAGATGCCAACTACGCCCGTTTCATGCAGGCATTTGGTGCCATGGCCTTGCAGTGGATAGACGATGAGGAAATTATAAACCTGCTGAGCCGGCTATACTGGTTTACAGTAGAGTTTGGCATGATAAAAGAGCAGGATGAAGTAAAGGTATATGGTGCAGGGATCATCTCGTCACCTGGCGAAGCCATGCACAGTGTAGCTGCGAATACTGAAAGATTACTTTTTAATGTTGCTGAGATACTTACCATCCCTTATCGTACTGATGTGATGCAGGACAGATACTTCATTATAGATTGTTTTAGCCAGCTGTATAATGCGCTGCCCGAAGTTGCAGCTATTATCAATAACTTTAAAGAACAAACCATTTCATTTCAAAAACCGCTTGTATCATGACAACACCTAATACCAATACCTGGCAGGAAAAGGATAATGCATTATATAAAAGCTATAAGTTCGCCGATTTTTCGGCGGCTTTTGCTTTTATGACCCGCGTAGCCCTGCTGGCCGAAAAGCACGATCATCATCCCCGATGGACAAATACGTACAACAAACTGGAGATTTGGCTGAATACCCACGATGCCGGAGATACCGTGACGGATAAGGATAGAAAACTGGCAGAAGCGATAGATGAAATAAGTTAGGTGTTAAGTGGGGGACTAAAATGTCCTTTTTCTTGTAGAATGTCTTAAAATGTCTGTTGAGGGACATTTTTTGTTTGGGCTGAAATGCTTTGACAGCTTGTGTTTCAATAGATTTACTCATAAAAATGTCCGTTGACTATTTTACTTTGAAACGGACATTTTTTAAATGTTTGATCTCCTTTTTAATGCTACGCAAGATAGTATTAGCCCAGGTGGTTTACCAAAAGAAAGATATGCACCGTTCCACGAGGATAGTTGGGTTAGTTCCACGAAATGCAAAGTGTTATTTATGGGATGATTCACATTTGCTGATTCTGGAAACTACCTTATTTAGACGCAAACTTGTTTGCTTAAAAATATATTTTAAATATCACATTCCTATTGGGGATTTATTTCTATTTTCACACTTTAGTAGTATAATAAAACTATGTATAAAAAATATTATTCATAATAGAATGGCCAATAAAATAATGTTGTTCACCGTATTGAGCTTGTTTTTACTTTCTGCCTGTAAAAAAAGTAATAATAATCCTTATTCTACCTGGTATGTAAATGGGCAAAAGTTTAGCACCAATGATGTTTACGTAGATATTGGTAAAATGCAAACTGATTTCGCTACCCACAGTTTTAAAAAAGGATTTGGATTTCAATTTAATACAGGTGGGTGGGTAGGTGACATTCCGCTAAAACTGGATTGTTCTACTCAAAATCCTGCATGGGTATGTTTCGCAATATATTATAATGACACAGGTTACTCGGCCAAAACAGATATTGCTCACTATATCAATAAAATAACTGTCAAAAGTGGCTTAACGCGATATACATTAGATTCAATCTGGCTGTTTAATGTATATAATTTTCAGGATAGTGTTTTTAACGATAGCATTTTAGTATATGGGGTATTTAATGAACCCCATTCCGATTAATTTTTTACTTAAATATATATAAAATATACAATTAAAATATGAAAAAAGCTTTTTATTATCACTTATTCTATTTGCTAATCACTGCTATTCGCAGTCTTTGCCATCAGTGCATTTCTCAGGATCTCAGAATTACTGTGATCCCAGTCCCTGGCAATTGGTATTTTACGATGAATTTAATGGCAGCACACTAAACCCAATGTGGCTCACTTTTAACCATTTTGATGGAATGTTTCCTGCCCCATCAGATAACTGGGATGAAGGACGTTGTATGACACCGTACCTGGCCATAATGAAGGATGCCAATATTGAAGTAAGTAATGGTACCGTTAAACTAAAAGTAATTAAGGAACCGTGCACCTGGCAGTGTGCTACTTGTGGTGGGCCTACTTATAACACTAGTTATTCAATAGGTTTTCTAAATACGCCTTATCCAATGTCTTTTAATGCAGGTAAATTTGAAGCACGTTTAAAAATGCCGGTCTTTAACTATGCATGGAGTGGTTTTTGGTTATGGAAAGGCACTTTGGTAGATGAGATAGATATAGCTGAAGGTTTTGGAAGAAGCTCATCATTTTTTGCTGGTGGTTATCCACAAGTGAGTCATAGCATACATGCATGGGATCCGCCACTAGGCAAACCAAATCCTTATAACATGATACATGATAAGGTTACAGAATATTATCCTAATCAAACATGGTATCAAACATGGTGGCAATGGAATGCTAATCGTCCACATTTTCAACCCTCAGAGTTCCATACCTATACCTGCGAATGGGATACAGCAAAAGTGGCTTTTTATTTAGATGGTACTGAAGTCAATACCTACTATAAGTATTTTCAATCTGTTTGCCATTGGACCTGGTATTCTTTTTGGAGATCATGTACGCATTACAACATTTATCCGTCATGCACCCCATCAGCTGGCACCTATAAGGTATTTAGAGGTTTTCCATATAATAATCAATCTGAATCAAAATTAATACTAGGCCCTGGTTTGAGTAAGGTTGATGGGGACAGAGGTCCAGGTTTTGTTGACCAAATGGAAGTGGATTATGTAAAAATATGGGAAAAGCATCCGGAACATGGATGGGTGGGATGCAACGAACAGCAAATTTCTCTCAATGGTCCGAGCCTGCTTTGTGCATCTGGCACAGCTACTTACACAGTTTCACCAGCTATACCAGGTGGAACATGGAGCACAGCTGGCTTATCGGTTGTTTCGAGTACTGCAACAAGTGTCACTGTTACACCAAACTCAGGTACTCCCACTGGACAGTATGAGATACAATACACTGCTCCCAATTTATGTAATGCAAATACCACGGCCGGTGCAAAGGTATTTGTTGATAATGGAGGGTTGGCGAATGTTGTTCATACAAATGTAGTTGAGGCTAATTTTCCTGGCCGTTTTGTCGTTTATTATTTAAATGCAACGCCCCCCGTTATTTTACTTTTTCAAACTTTAACCTATACATGGGATTATACCTCAAGTAATTTTCCAGGCCATACTTTTCACACTCAGGGACAAAATGCTGCCTTCGTGGTTGGGAATGTTAGTGCGGGCCTACAAACGTTTAACTGGACCCTGCATATTTCAGACGATTGTGGTACAGTTACTAAGACCGGCCAATTACAAAAATTACTTTTTAAAACTACGGACACAGTTAATCTACTTGATCCTGATACTGCAAATTTTTATTATACGGCAAATCTTACAGATTCAGCATCAGCAGACAGCTTTTTTACGGCTGTGCAATACAGGTGCGCGCAATTGTTTTTTGCTGATACTGCTACAGATACCACTATTATTAATTCTGAGTTGACTCGAATAGAAATAGAAGAATTGGCGCCATATATTGTGATAGATAGCAATTATATAAACAATATCAACAGACATAATACAGGTGTTAATAATCTTAATTCATCAACAAAAACCAAATTATACCCTAATCCTACAACGAGAATGATGAACGTAGATTTGGGCTCCTCATTTAAAAATGGCAATGTTGATATAGGTATTTATGATATATTGGGCAAAGCATATCTAACTGAAAATAAAAATCATAGCCTAAATAATGTGATTTCCCTTAATTGCTCGGAGGTACCGAAAGGAGTATATATTCTCGAGATCCGTCAAAATTCGACAATTGAACGATTGAAGTTGGTAAAAGATTAAAAGCCGAAATTATCTAAGCAATATCGAAAGCCGCCTCAAATGTACTTTTGGGGCGGCTTTATTGTATATGTAGAAATAAGGTATGGAGATTCGTAGTATATGATAGTCTCTTGTGTCGCTCATCGCGAATTGGGCAGGGACAAGCCACTGCCCCTACTTTATCTTTTTAATACATACGCTTATTGCCCAACAGCATTATATGGTTTTAGAAGCGCAATGATCATAGCTCCATCATCCTCATCTTCGTAGTGAAATATAAAAATTAGTTTCTGCTAAACGCACCGCATTGTCGTTGCAGTTCTTTTGTTGATTCCAAATTGTGGTACATTCTGCCAGCACTTCTACTATCCTCATAAAAAGTTCCATTTGCACAATAACAACTTGTTGGTCATTAACAACTCAATCACAAATCCACCTTGTAAAAATATTTAGTTTTGGTTTAATAAATCAAAACTAACCCCTGTATGAAGTGGAAAGTTTACATAATAAACCTTACTACTGCTACTATCAGAAGAAAGTTTATAAAAAAGCAGCTCAAGAAGATAAAGTATAACAATTACGAGATAGTAGATGCTGTAAATGCTTTTGAGATAGGGGAGGAATGGCTGCAAGACCAGCTGGACCATACCGAGCTGGTGAAACCCATGACAGGCAGCCTTATAGCCTGCACGCTGAGCCACAAGCTGGCACTGGAAAAGTTTGTAGCCGATGATACGCTGGACTATATAGTGATACTAGAAGATGATGCATTGCTGCCCGATGATTTTGTGCAAATAGTGGAAAGCGCTATAAGGTACATAGGCAAAGACGATATAGTGATGCTGGCCGGTATGCTGATGGAGCCATTTGATTATTTCCCGGTTAAAACAATAGGTAAGCATACAACCCTTATAAAGCCAGTAGATCCTTACGCACGGCCGTTTACAACTGCTGCTTACTTAATGCCTAAAGAAGTGGCCATAAAGCACCTGAAGGTGATATATCCTGTTACAGATGCGCCTGATAGTTGGGAGTATTATAAAAGAAAAGGCTCAATAGACAATATATACCTCACATACCCTTTTGCTGTTGACCCTGAAGTATTCCAGTCATCGAGAGATCATAAATCTTTGAAAAATACCATAGCCAACTGGATCATTTATTACCAGGTACCGTTCCTGTATTCGTTTTTCAAAAAAAGAAGAAGGGTAACTGAACTGGAACGTTTGCAGAACGTGCACATAGTAACCCCTATAGCCGAAACACGCTCTGTATAACAACCTGGTTTCTTAACGTCAAGACTTTATTATTGATCCATAGCCAATCCATTAAACCAGCCTGTCAATAGTAATCTTTAGTATATTTGACCATATTGTTTTTCTATGAAATATTTTATTCTTCTTGCAGCATTAAGCGCAATGGGATATAATGCCTATGCGCAGACCATTATTACAGCTGCAGATATGCCGGTTGCAGGCGATACATTGCGCTATAGTACTGCTGCCATTTTGGGTGCAAGCTATAACCTGAATGATACCGGGGCAAACAAAGCGTGGGACTATAGTAGCCTTGCAGCTACTGCCCAGCAGGTAGATACTTACCAAACTGCCATAGCTGTGAGCCCGGCATACCAGTTTACCGCGCCTGCCGGTTGTTATGGGTATAAGGTGGCCGATAGTGTACCGGGGCTAAGTATGATACCAGGTATTGGTGTACTTGCATCCATCAAAGATCTCTATACATTTTTCAATGTGTTATCCAGTCCCTCATCGTTTGCAGCGGTTGCTTTTGGTGCAACCATCAGTAATTTTCCTATAGCATCGCCCTACACAATAAATGACGATTGGTATTTTTTCCCGCTCAGCTATGGCAGAAGAGATTCTTCCAATTTTGCGTTCTCTATGGCTATTCCTACTTTGGGAAGTTTGGCAGAAGGCGGCAATAGGGTAACACAGGCCGATGGATGGGGTACCATTAAAACACCATTTTATACAACACCGGTAAACTGTTTGCGCGTAAGGTCTGAAGTGCACCAGGTAGATACCATAGTTGTTACGGCATTTAACCTGAATTTCCCTGTGCCCTCCAATACCGTAGATTATAAATGGCTGGTGAATGGTGAACACTACCCCGCATTATGGATAACCACTACAAAAGCCGCTGGCACAGAAACTATAACCGGTATTACGTACAGGGACTCTGCAAGGGTATTTGCAGGCGTGCCTATTGTAAAGACCACTGCTACAGAACTTAGCGCTTACCCCAACCCGGCACCGAATGGGCAAGTGAAAATAGCCGTACCGCCAAGCTGGGGCAGCTATACCATAAGTATATATGATATACAGGGCCGTGAGTTATTTACCACCCATAACAAAAATGAGATCAATATTTGGGCACTGCCTGCAGGCCACTACCTGGCCCGTATTGCAGCGCCTGGCCAAAAAGGATATTGTGTGATCAGTAAATAGTTAATAAAAAAGTATCAGGATTCTATTTAAAGACAAAGATAATTTCTGTTACTTTTACACCACCAAAACAGATTGTATTATGAAGAAACTATCATTTGTATTAGCTGGCGGCCTGCTTTTTTTTGCGGCGTGCAGCAGTAACAACAATGCCAACAACCAGGCAGCTATAGACTCTATGGCCAATGCCAAAGCAAATGCCATGCAGAACAATATGGCTGCCAGCAACGATAGCATGATAAATGCAGTTGCAAAGGCTAAAGCAGACAGCATGGAAATGGCTAAGCACATGGAAATGGAAAGTGCAAAGAAAGAAGGACATGGTGCACCTTCTCGTCGTGAGCATGAAAGCAATAATCGTGGTAATCAAAACCAAGTACAGCAAGGTAGTGTAGGTGATAGGCCGGGTGCTACAAACAGTAGCAGCAATGGGGTTAATAGGAATAACGGAAGTTCTAATTCTGGTAACGGGGGTGTAGGCGACAGGCCAGGTGCTTCAAGTTCAACTCCAAGGTAATTAACTGTAAATATTTAAAATAAAAAACGCCGGCAATAGCTGGCGTTTTTTATTTTAAGAAAAGATTTTTATGTATTACTGTTTTGAATAAGTGCCCTGGCAGTTGTCGCTACCACTTGCAGAATTCACAGTGTATTGAAATTGCATTGTAGTACCAGTAAAGGTCATTATACCACTTAATACTCGGCTATTGCCACCTACATTGGCACTTGTAATAGTAACTTGCGTTGCACTGGTTACTGTACCTGTAGCAATAATGCTTGTACCAAATCCGCCTATATTTGTTATCAATACTTGTAAATTATTTGAAGCAGCATCGGCAATTGAAAGATTAATACTGTATGTGCCTGAAGTGCATTGATCGGTACCGGTGTAATTACCAACAAAGCTCTCTCTCACTAAAGTCTGGCAATTTGTTCCTGTATAGCCAGTCTGGCAAGTACAAGTTCCACCACTGCAAGTTCCACCATTCTGGCAAGTTACGCCGCTGCAAGCATCTTTATTACATGCCGTGTAAGTGATTGCGCTGAACGCGCCAATTGTCAACAGAACTGTTAATGCGATTTGTTTAATTGATTTCATAAGATACTTTTTGTTGTTAAGTTAATAAGAGCCCGAAGATAAGACGGTGTTTCTATTTTACCAACGGAAACAACAATCATGCCCCACTTATTATCATCCTAATAAACTCCGTTTTTTTACCTAAAATACTTTGCGGACCATTCTTATCATTCAGGCACGATAAAAAGTGCTTTTTAAGTAAACGATAAAAAACTACGCACTTTTATATAGACAGTGTTTTTGTACGTGTTTAAAATAATAATTGAAAATCATTACTTATCAATCTTAAATGCTTAATTATTTTTTGACTTTATGTATAAATTAAAATAAAGTGCTATTCTTAATATTGCTTTTTAGTGCTTGCAAACGTTGCCGGGAACGTATGCACAAATAATAGAGCTAATAAATATGGGAAGAATTTAAAAAAAATTGATCTTGCTGAAATAAAAAAATAGTGAGCAATCACTCACTGTTGATTTTTTGTGTAAATTGTATTCATTACCAGTCTTTTATTTATACAGATAATAAATAATATTATTAAAATGTAAATTTTATGAGAAGACAATTATATTTATCCTCTATGCGTGGTTTGGGAATTAAGTGTGCAGCAGTGCTGATGTTAGCAACAAGTGTGGTGTGTGGGTATAATGCGAAGGCGCAAAGCACCACAATTAGTACGCTGGGTTTTGAAGACGGTACTATAGATGGTTTTATAGACCAAGATCTTAGCGAAACGGATTCGGTATCGATAACTAATGTAAGGACTGGTACCTACGCAAATAAAATGTATGTAAAGACAGCTTCATCAATTAAGTTTTTCCCAACTAATAATGCTGTGTTTCAGGTGAGTTCTGGTGGTGCCTACGCACATGTTATTTATTGGGCAAAATTGAGTGGAACACCAAATTCAGTTGCCGGATATACAAATTATGTAGATCCTAATACTGTGGCCTCTTATGCCAGCTGGCGTACAAATACAACAGGGCCAACAGTTGCATCAGGAAGTGGGGGTACCGCGTTAAGTTCTGGTTCTTCTGGTTCAGCCTCGCCAACCACGCTTAGTAATTCAGCCTGGTCGCAAATTCATTTAGGGGCAACTGCTGTTGCAACAGGCTATATGTGGCCATGTGTAAACAGGGGTACACTAATCGCCGATTCAATGTTTGTAGATGATTTTGTTCTTTACACATCCAACAATGCAACTGATGATATTATTGCACCCGGAGTGGCTACCTTATTTACAGCAACGTCTGCATGTACCAGTGTTAACCTTGCATGGACACCCGGTATAGATGATATAACCAATGCAGGTTATACAGGTGTGCGTAATACTTTTATATTGCGTACTTCTGTACTGACCGCCAATACACCTTCATTACATAACCAGGCTCAGTATTCAACAACAGGAGGATCTGCAGGGCCAGATAGCGTAAATGACGGCACGGGCAAATGGACAATCATCAGCACAACTACAGGCGCAACCGCAGGTACTTATACAGATAACCCTGGTAATGGATCGTATAAATATGCAGTGATCATGCAGGATTATGCATACAATTATTCAACTGCAGCTATATCGTCAACAGTTACTTTAGCACCTGCACCTACCGTGTCTGTTTCTACTGCCAGTCAAAACATTTGTAACAATGCGCCTACCACAGCTATAAACTTTACGCCCTCTGCAGGCGCTACATATATATGGACCAGTGATAACACCAGCACAGGTTTGTCTGCAACAGGTATAACTAATATTCCATCATTTACTGCAACTAACAGCACCAATGCACCAATTACTGCAACTGTAACTGTTACGCCTTACCTGGGTGTGTGCCCCGGTACACCACAAACAGCGACCGTCATTGTTAACCCAACACCAACTGTTACAGCAACACCATCGTCGCAGACCATATGCAATGGCAATATAAATACAGTGGTTGGCTTTAGCGGCAACGTTGGCACTGCTACTTACAACTGGACAAACAATGTTCCTACCATAGGTATCAGCGGTTCAGGCTCTGGTAATATTGGCCCATTTACAGCGGTAAATGCCGGCACTACCCAAGTTGCAGCAACCATAACAGTAACACCGGTAATAAATGGTTGTACTGGTACCGCACAACCGGCTACAATATTCATCAATCCATCACCTGTAGTTACCTCTACTCCCAGCAGTCAGCCGGTATGTAACGGTGCTACCTCAACAGCTATTGTATTTGGTACTTCAGTAGCCGCTACTACTTCGTACAGCTGGGTAAATAATACGCCGGCAATAGGACTTGCAGCCAGCAATACCGGCAATGTACCTACGTTTACAGCAGTAAATACAGGCACTGCACCAATTACAGCCGTAATTACAGTGACACCTACGGCCACTGGTTGTGCAGGTGCAGCTAAAACTGATACGATAATAGTAAACCCGACACCAACAGTTTTGGTAAACACTTCTGGACAAACAGTTTGTAATGGAGCACCCACAGGCGCTATAAATTTTAGCAGCCCAGTTACAGGCGCGTCTTATGCATGGACCAACAATACTACAAGCATTAACCTCGCAGCTACAGGCACAACAAACATTGGTAGTTTTAATGCTGTAAATACCGGTACTACAGCGGTAACTGCCACAATAATTGTTACACCAACAGCAAATGGTTGTACAGGGCCAACACAATCGCCAACAATTACGGTAAATCCTACACCTATAGTAGCCTCAACACCAGCCAGCCAACCAGTGTGCAATGGCACAAATAGTGGCGTTATAGTTTTCAGCAGTTCGGTTGCTAATACAAGCTATACATGGACGAACGATAATATTTCTACAGGGCTGATGGCTGGTAATACTACAAGTAGCGTTGCCCCGTTCGCTGCAATTAATATAGGCAATTCTTCTGTAGTCTCTAATGTTACTGTTACGCCTGTGGCAAATGGGTGTACCGGTGTTGCCCAAACAGCCACTATTACAGTCAATCCTACCCCTGTTGCTATCATATCGGCTCCTGGTCAGTCGGTATGTAATAATACCCAGGTAACTGCGCTCAACTTCAGCAGCAATGTGACCGGCGCAACTACAACTTACGCATGGACTAATAGTGTGCCAGCTATAGGTACACTTGGTTCAGGCACGGGCAGCATTAATGCTTTCACTGGTCTCAATGTTACAAACACAGCAGTAGTTGCCAATATATCGGTAACGCCTACGGCAAATGGTTGCACTGGTGCGCCCACCACCACCACTATAACTATAAAGCCTACTCCGGTTGCCACAGCAACACCAGCCAGCCAGGGAGTATGTAACGGCAGCGCTACGGGCGCGGTAACATTCACCAGCACAGTAACAGGCAGCACCTATGCATGGAGCAGTACTAATACTTCCACAGGCATTACTTCTCCGGGTACAACTAATATGGTCCCTGTCTTCACAGGGGTAAATACAACCAACGCTCCTGTTACTTCAACCATAACGGTAATACCCATAGCCAATGGTTGTGCAGGTGCTGCTCAAACAGCTACTATTACCATCAACCCCATACCAACCGTAACCGCATCTCCTTCCAGCCAGGTAAAGTGTAACAATGCATCTACTTCAGTCATCAATTTTACCAGCAATGTAAGCGGCGCCACTTATGCCTGGACCAACAACACCACAGGTACCGGTCTGGCAACAAGCGGCGCAGGCAGCAGCATTGGTAGTGTTACTGCGCTTAATGCAGGTACTGCCCCGGTTACAGCTATCATCACAGTTGTGCCAACGGCCAACGGTTGCACAGGCGCAGCCCAGCCCGATACCGTGGTGATCAACCCTACACCTACAGTTATTGCTTCTGCACCACAAACAGTATGTAATGGTGCACCTACAAGCCTGGTCACTTTCAGTGGGTCACCTGTGGCTAATACCTCTTATAACTGGACCAATAATAACACCACAATTGGCCTTGCTGCCGGTAACTCTGGTAACATAGGCATATTTAATGCCATTAATACCACAGCAACAGTGGCTGCAATAGCTACCATTACAGTAACACCGGTAGCCAACAGCTGCCCCGGTACACCACAAACTACCAGCATAACAGTGAACCCCACACCCAATGTAGGGATATCACAACCCAGCCAGCCGGTATGTGCAACTGCAAATACAGCGCAGCTGTTCTTTGGCGGTACTGCAACAAGTACCATTTTCAACTGGACCAATAATAATGCTACCATAGGGCTGGGTGCAACTGGTACAGGTACTAACATACCATCATTTACAGCTATTAATAATGGTACCACTCCAATACTGGATACCATAACAGTAACCCCGGTAGCCTTTGGCTGTGTGGGTGCCAAGGCTATTACCACTATAACGGTAAACCCCATACCAACAGTTGCAGCCACACCGCTCAACCAGTCTGTATGCAACAATGCACCGACTGCCATAACCTTTACCAGCCCGGTAGCAGGCGCTACCTATAACTGGACCAACAGTAATACCGTTGTTGGCCTGGGTGCAACAGGTGCAAACAATGTGGGCTTTACAGCAAGGAATACAGGCATTGTTCCTATAGCTGCGTCAATAAGTGTTATCCCTGTAGCCAATGGTTGCGCGGGTGCACCACAGGTAGCCACCATTATTGTTAACCCCACCCCCACTGTAGTAGCTACCCCGGCTACACAGAGCTGGTGTACAGGTGGCCTTACAACTCCTGTCACCTTTAGTGGCACCGTGAATGGTACCAGCTATTCCTGGGCCAACAACAATACTTCTACAGGTCTGGGCCTGAACGGATCGGTCATCATCCCATCCTTCACAACAACAAATACAACCCAGTCCCAGAATGTTGCCACAGTTACGGTAACCCCCATAGCCAATGGCTGTGCCGGTCCATCGCAGCCGGTAACCGTAACAGTCAATCCATATCCTATTGCAGTAACCAGTGCATCGGCCAATACTACCAGCTGCTCAAACGATAGTGTAACATTGAATTCAAATACGGGCAGCACATTTAGTTACCAGTGGTTGTTCAATAATGCAGTCATACCCAATGCTATTAATGCAATATACTATGCGCACCGCACGGGTACTTATTCGGTGAAGATAAATTCAAGGGGTTGTGCCAGCACCTCCAATGGTGTGCCGGTGATCATTAAAGCAATACCACCAGCACCCATTTACAACATAGGTGGCAGGCTGGCGCTGTGCCCTGGTGATAGCGTTATCTTAGGCACAGTAACTGCTTATAACCCATCCTATACTTACCAATGGCAGAGCAATGGCAGCGATATTCCCGGTGCTACTAATGTAAGCTATACCACTCTGGGAGCAGGAAACTATGATGTTCGGGTGATAAGCGGCGCATGTACCAATACATCGGCCGTGCTTACCGTAA
>JABDEZ010000066.1 GCA_013286835.1 Bacteroidota bacterium | reverse complement strand
TTTGTCCCTATTTGCCGGTTGAGGTTATTGAACCCATTCTTCATAATGAAGGTTATACAACCGACTTTATGAATTTTACGGATTCTGCAACCAGTGCCGATTCTTTAAAACAAACACCTTTAGACCTGTTTTCGTGGCAAACCTTCCTTGCCCTTAACTGGCCTTCTGATGTACAAGGCAAACCCAAAGGGAGCATCTATAATGATAACCTGAGTGCCCTGCGCGTATGGGAGCATTATAGGGATCCACTGGAAGTATTTGGATATGTAAACCATCCTTTGTTCCTGCACTTAAATGCTGCTAAACAAGATAATAATAAGTTCTTGTACATGACCTCAAAATCGCCACGCAACCTACTGGAAAAATTGCCTATAGGCAGTTTTGATGAAGCTGATGGGTTGCCACTTGTAGACAGGAATATGAACTTTACCCTCTTCGAGATCAAGCTGAATCATGTAGAAGACACCTTTATCACAAACAACAACCTCATATCTGTAGATGGTATTTATAAATACACACAAACAGGCTTCCAATTGCCAGCCAGCGATACGCTTACCAATGCCCCAGGTATGATGGAAATAAAAGCAGCATGGCGTATCCTTACTGCATCCGATGACCCGGCCCTGTTCTATTGCCGGAATGCTGTCATTTATGTAGATAGCCTGCATACCTTTAACCATAAAGCATTACTGATACCTAATGTAAAAGTGGGCCTGGTGGGTATGCACATCATCCGTCATACAACACTCACCGGATCTAACCTGATATGGAGTAGTTTTGAACACGTGAATAACGATCCGGATTCTTTGGCTGTTGTAGATACCAGTATAAGGTGGTCTTACTACAACCCGGCATGTACTGCTTGCACGGTAAATACTGCACCACCCCACGTAGCAGGCGATGATGGCCGCTACATATGGCAGCTTACCCAGCCCTATGCAGGGTTTTACAGTGCGGCTATGAATGGTTCGGGCACACAGGTAAAAAGGGTAAACAAAATATTTAAATACACAGATAGTGTGAACCAAAAGTTTCGTACTAAGATGGCAGGCACAGTATGGGCAAATTACAAACTTATCGGCTCGCAGTGGATGATAGGTGGAGAAGGCCCGAAAACAACTGCTGCACCACCGTTAATGGCCAATACGGTACAGGAAACTTATATACAGGCTTCGGCATCATGTATAGGTTGTCATTCGTTTGCCTCAGTTACTTTTACACCTGCAGACACGAGTAAGAAGCCCATTAATATATCAACTGGCATGAGCTTCATTTTCAATGCTTCCGCTCATCCACAAAAGAAATAACTTTCACATCTTTTCTATCGGCAGGCTTTATTTAAAGCCTGCTTTTTTATGTGTAGTATTATATGGCAGACCTTATGAACTCAGGGATACCTGGAATAATAGTAAATTAGCATAAACTTATGCTGTTATGAAAGTTGCAGGTATTGCCACCATAATCCTTTTTTACAGTACCCTGTTTGCTGCAAAAGCACAAACCAGTATAATAACTACAAACAGCACAGCCGGGCAGGTAATGCAGGGCAACTACAACCCGACACTATATCAGGCAAGTGTTGTCCTCAACGACCATGCTACTATAAGCAACGGAATCAATCAACGGGTATCGCCAGATACCTTACATTCTTATTTTGATAGCCTGCGGATATTTCATAATCGTAATACGGGATCGGATACCCTTTCTGCTATTAACGGTATTGGGGCAGCGCGGCGCTGGGTGTTCCATAAGTTCCAGCAGTTCAGTGCACAGAATGGTAATAGGTTGATACCATCTTACCTGCAGTTCGATCTGAATATCTGTAACATTAATCAGCATAAGGATATTATTGCTGTGCTACCAGGCATGGATACTACCGATAAAGCAATTGTACTGATAGAGGGACATATAGATAGTCGTTGCGAGGATGTGTGCGATACCGCCTGCCTGGCGCAG
Source organism: Bacteroidota bacterium (assembly GCA_013286835.1). Classification (GTDB taxonomy): domain Bacteria; phylum Bacteroidota; class Bacteroidia; order Chitinophagales; family Chitinophagaceae; genus JABDEZ01. Next base: position 14,291 of record JABDEZ010000066.1, on the reverse strand, counting down.
GGTATGGAAGATAATGTAAGCGGCACAGGCCTGGTGCTGGAACTAGCACGGGTAATGAGCAAATACTCTTACAACCACACCATTGTATTTATGGTGACAATAGGCGAAGAGCAGGGACTATATGGAGCACAGGCATTTGCAGACTATGCCCGACAGAACAACATAAAAATAATGAGTGTGCTGAATAACGATGTGATAGGTGGCATATTTTGCGGGCACACCTCATCTGCACCCAGTTGCTCTGGGTATGGCAACATAGATAGTACTGATGTACGCCTGTTCTCATATGGTACTTTCAACTCATTGCATAAAGGCTTGTGTCGCTATATAAAGCTGCAATACAAAGAACGCATTTTGCCGGCAGCCAGCGTGCCTATGTCCATCAATATACTCACACCAGAAGACCGGACCGGGCGTGGGGGAGATCATATGCCTTTCAGGCAACTAAACTTTACAGCTATGCGGTTCACGGCTGCTAATGAAGATGGTGATGCAGATGTTACTAATCCTGCATATACCGATAGGCAGCATACCACACGCGATACATTAGGCATAGATGTAAATAACGATGGCATAATTGACAGTTTCTATGTAGATTTTGATTACCTGGCAAGGAATTGTGTGATAAACGGCAATGCTGCCGGTATGATGGCCATAGGGCCTGCAACACCTGCTTTTACACTGACAAGCAACGGCACTGATAATCTGGATATAAATATAACACAGCAACAACAATACCTGAACTACAAGGTGGGTGTACGTACTATTACAAACGATTGGGATTCTGTTTATGCATTCAGTGGAAACCTGGCCTACTCTATTAGCAACTTGCCTTCTGCTGTGTATATAGTAAGCGTTTGTGCTGTAGATGCAAATGGTGTGGAAAGCCTCTTTAGTGGCGAACAAATGGTGAGGGTTGGTGTACAGGAAACGGCTAGTGTAGATGGATCTGTACAGTTGCTGCAAAATAGGCCAAATCCTGCCGATGAAGCCACCACCATATCTGTATTGGTGGGCAAAACACCTAACTACAAGGAAGCCTCCATTATTGTTACGGACATGGCCGGCCGTATAGTAAAGCAAGTGCCCTTAATATTGAAAGAAGGTATGAATGAAGTGATATACGAACATGGTTATCATGCATCCGGTATCTTTATGTACACACTGATCATGGATGGCAAGGCAGTGCAGTCGCGCAGGATGGTGTTTACCAATTAAGTGTTGCCAATGCCAATGCAATTACTCATTTTGGAAAGTAAGAGATGAGAACAGAAAAGGGTTAAACAATTGCACGCATTTATTTTTCAAATATCACAGTGTCTGGTTTTGAGCCGTGGCTAATAAGTATCTGACTAACATTCGCTGTCATTTTATCTGGGCCACATAGATAAAAGTTCCTGTTGAAATCTTCAACGTGATTTTCTAAAAAGATGTCATCAATAAAGTCGTGAGCATATTTGCCCATACTATCCTGCGTAAGAATGAACACAACATTATCGCCAAGCATTGCAAATAGTTCCTGTTCATAAATGATATCACCTGAAGTTTTGTTAGAAAAGAAAAGCTTGTTCTTCCCCAGTCGCCCATCTTTATTAAGTTGGCGCAGGATGGCTATAAATGGTGTAATGCCCGCACCGCCTGCTATAAAATAACCTTCATCTTTATATTCTATTGCACCCCATGGGGTACGAATTATCAGTTCATCGCCTGTTGTAATACTCCTCAACTCATTAGTTACGCCCTTACGCTCGGGGTAGCATTTAATAGTGAATTCAAGATATGGGTCATCATTTAGTGCTGTAAATGTAAATGGTCGTTGCTCACTTACCCATCCCGGCTTGTTTATTGATACATCTGTAGCCTGTCCGGGCCTGAAATGGTAGTTGGCGGGTTTTTCCATTCTAATGCATCTTACATCATGTGTAACTTCTGTTACCGATATTATTTTTACTGTGTTTTCCATAAGCTACTTTTAGATCATTAAAGGAAAAAGTAATTTAGCTTGTTTTTCAGGAATTCAGCTATTTCTATTGTTAGATGTTCCTACACTTGTGGCGTTTTTGAATAATATTGCACTATCCTGTCCAGCTTGGAAAGGCCAACCCGGACCATCAGGCTGGCTATATTACATCAATCAGTTTCTATTCTTAGAGGTGCTTACCAGCTTTTGCCCTTTAATAAGCATTTTTAATGTTTGCCGTTTTATAGATATATGTGGATCGGCTCTATGGAATTTAGCCATATCTATTTTGTAAGCCGACAAGATATTGCCATAAGATAATACCCCAATAATATTTTGGTCGCCCGATATCACAGGCAAAACATCAACATTCTCATTTACCATCATTTCAACTGCAGTTTTTAGAGAGCTGCTCATACCTATAGTTACTGGTTTTCTACGTATCAGGGTACTTATTGGTTTCCTGATATCTTGCTGTCGACTAAATAAACTGGAGCAACTTATAATGCCCTTGAATGCATTTTCATTGTTAACTATGATAAAGAAGTTATTCTTATATTCTTTTTCTTGCTCCAGCCATTCACGTACTTCCCCAATCGCATTTTCTTCGTTCAATACAAGCCCATTATCCTCTATTACATCAGCAACAGATACTTCGTCTAAAATATTGGGTGCAAAAGAGTCTGGCGTTTTTACACCACGCCTGGCTATTTTTTCAGTCATTATTGTATTTTCCATCAGAAAAAATGAAACCAGGTAAGCAGCAGTACATGCAGCCAGGAGCGCCAGTATAGCATTAGATTGCCCCGTAGTTTCCAATGCAAAAATAATAGACGTAAGCAACGCCCTGGATGCACCTGCAAACATAGCAGACATGCCAACAAGCGCGGCCAGCGTAATAGTAATACCACAACCTGGAAACAGGTATAAAATAACACCGCCTAATAATGCCCCCGATGCCCCGCCGATAGTAAGTAATGGCGCCAGGGTACCGCCCGATGTGCCGCTGGCCAGTGCAATGGCCCATGAGGTAAACTTTAACAGGCAGAGCGACAGCATTATCTTTACAGGTAGGCTGGCAGAGAGTACATCGGTAATGTTATTGTACCCAACCCCCAGCGTTCTTGGGGCAAAGTAACCTATGACACCTACAAACAGTCCGCCGATGGCTGGCCACCACATCCAGTGAATAGGTAGTTTCTCAAAAAAATCTTCAATGAAATAAACAATTTTGGTCACCAGCACAGATAAGCCACCTATTAGTATGCCCAATATGCTGTAGCAGAACAATGCCATATTACCTGGCATCTCTATAGTATGGGCTACAGGAAAAACGGGACCGGAATCGAACAGGAAATGATGTCCTGCCGCACCTGTGATGCATGCCAATGCTACCGGAATAATAGAGCGGGGAGAAAATTCAAATAGCAGCAGCTCTATAGCTAAAAAGATAGCTGCAATAGGACTACCAAAAATAGCGGCCATACCTGCTGTAGCGCCGGCGGCAAGTAATACCTTACGTTCATTATGTGTTATTTTTAGTAGCTGCCCAATGGTGGAACCCAATGCTCCTCCTGTTGCTATTATGGGGCCTTCTGCGCCAAATGGGCCACCCGTACCTATTGCAATGGCCGACGAAATGGGCTTTAGATATGTAATGGCTGGCTTTATCTTACTGTCATTGGTCAGTATTTGTTCCATGGCTTCGGGTATGCCATGGCCGCGTATAGCCTTTGACCCATATAGCGCCATCAAACCAATTATTATTCCACCTATGGCGGGTACAAAAATTACCCAAATACCTAGTGTATTGTCTGCCGGGGTTGCTGCCGCCATAGATAGGCTGCCATGAAATGAAATATTGGTGACCAGGTTAATTAAGTAGATTAGAAATTTAGCTATGAAACTAATGCATACTGCTACTGAAATTGCCAGAAGCGATATGGTCAGTACACGCCGCTTGTCCTTGGTTTGCTTTTGAGATATATGCTCTGCCTCCAGTGTAGGTTGCAGTGAAATAGAAATGGGAATACCATTATCTAACATGTTGTGTTTTATCATATTTGCTGTATATTGATAAATTTTTTGCAAAAGTATGATTTAAATCATGTTTTTTGTAAATAAATATCACTTTTAGCTAAATATTATAAGATGTACCTTGCATTCTGATAGTGTTTTGATTTATTTTGTTTTAATGAAAAAGAACAATCACGCGTGTGATTTGAAAAGTTGCTTTTTGTGCAGCAGATGTTTGCCTGAATGGTTGCCGGCCATAGGTGCAAACAAAAAGAATATTCACTTCAAAAAAGGAGAACTGATATTTGAAGAGGGCGAGGCTGTAGGTGGTATTTACTTTCTATTTAAGGGCAAAATAAAGGTGCATAAGCGCTGGGGAAATGATAAACAGCTGATATTGCATTTTGCCAAAGAGGGTGATATGATAGGGTATCGTGGTCTTGGGAACGAAAGGGTATATCCTGTAACGGCATCGGCAATGGAAGAGGTGATAGTTTGTTTTATTGATACACCTTTTTTCGAGGCCACACTGCAAGTGAACCACCAACTTACTTACTCATTAATGCAGTTTTATGCCAATGAGCTGCAGAAAGCGGAACAACGGATGAGGAACCTTGCCCACATGGATGTAAAAGGCCGTGTTGCCGAGACAATACTGATGCTGAAAGCAAATTTTGGACAGAACAAGGAAGGTTTTATAAATATTGCCCTTACCAAACAAGATATGGCATCGTATGCAGGCACTACGTACGAAACCTTTTTCAGGATGCTGAATGAATTGACAGAAGATGGTATAGTAAAAGTATCGGGGAAGAGCATAGGGGTTTTAAAGGTTGCAGCACTTGAAAAACTAATAGCCAATTTATGAGTAGTACTAGAGACATATCAACCATAGACGATATAAAATTATTGGTAAACACATTTTATCAAAAGATAAGAGAGAATGAATTGTTGTCGCCGATATTTAATGGAATAATTCAAGACCGGTGGCCCGAACATCTGGAAAAAATGTATCGTTTCTGGCAAACGGTTTTGCTGGAAGAACACACATACTTTGGCAGCCCATTTCCACCTCATGCTAAATTACCGGTGGAACAAAAGCACTTTGATGTGTGGCTTGCGCTATGGCATTTTACAGTTAATGCCCTTTTTGTTGGCGAAAAAGCAAACGAAGCAAAATGGAGAGCCGATAAAATGGCGCTCATGTTTCTTACTAAAATTGAGTATTATAAAAATAATCCTGCAATACCATTGCTGTAAAGCAAAGTTCTTACACCGCTTGATACAATTACTATTCTCCCGTTGGCATGATGCACCTATACATTTGTCGCATTAGCCCCTCTGTAATTTACTGCTGCCTGTATAACTTTACATAAACCAGTATGATATGAGAAAGCTAGTATTGAAAATGTCTATGTCAATAGATGGGTTTGTAGGTGGCCCTAACGGAGAAATAGACTGGCTCTTTAAGAGTATGAGTGAACGTACCAATGCCTGGATAGTAGATGCAATTGCACAAGCCGGTGTACATCTTATGGGGAGCAAGACCTATTACGATATGAAGGCATACTGGCCTTATTCAAGCGACCCTGTTGCCGCGCCAATGAATGATATACCCAAAGTAGTCTTCACAAAGAAAGGCCTTGTTCCCGATGGGCAAACCACAACCGCAATAAAAGATGCCACCGCTGCAGATAAAGCAAAAGGAACTGTTCTCTCCACCGAAAGCAATAAGCTTGATTCATGGCGCAATGCAACCGTAGCGTCTGGCGATCTTGCAGTGGAGATCCACAAGCTGAAGCAACAACCAGGTGGTTTTATTCTTGCCCATGGGGGCGCCGGCTTTGTGCAAAATCTCATTCAAACCGGTCTTGTTGATGAGTTTCGTTTGGTAATACATCCTGTTGTGCTGGGTACCGGTTTGCCCATATTCTCTAAACTGTTGCAGCCCATTGATATGGACCTGGTTAGTTCAACATCTTTGCCTTTGGGTGTGGTCGCCAACGTGTATCAGCCGCATTGACACTAAATGGTTAATGCCGTATTACCGTCATAACTGCCTCCTTGTTGTTTGCGGTTTTTACTTTTACCAGGTACACTCCTACCGGATACTGGCTTATGTTGATGCTGGTTGCAGATGATGTACTGAAATCGTGAGTACTCATCCATATTGTTTTACCCAGCACATCGGTAACCCTGATGTCAGCAACACCATTGTAACCGCTTATGCCTAGTTTAAAAAGACCATCAATTGTGGGATTGGGGTAAATGCTCACGTTTATTTTTGAAGTGGTTACAATGGGTACCTCATTGTATTGGTCTGCATAATACCTGTTAAAGAAAACGCTGTTGTAGCTATTTTGATATGCTGCACCGCCAACCAGTACTTTGCCAGTACTTTGTACATGCACGTACCAAAGATCGGTTGAAAAATGTCCGGGGTCATATGTAGTAGTATCTGTTATCATTCCATTAGCGCCAAATGTATTATCCAGCGTACCATCTGTATTATAGCGTGCGATGGTTTGAATACCTATATAATGCGGAGTATAACCTGAATATACAAATATCATTTTCCCGTCTTGCTGCAAAGTTATATCTCCAGACAGGCCATCGCTATAATAATATATTTGTCCTGAGGAGCCATAAGACTTATCTAAAGTGCCATTGCTTTTGTATGCAATAATGCTGTTTTTTGCCAGGCACAATATCCCATTAGGGGTTAGTGCAATTTTTTGTATATACGTGTTAAAGAAGTTACTGCTGTTGCCGATAGTTGTATCTAATGCTATACCATAATTTCCAAAAGTGCTGTCAAAAGTGCCGTTAGAATTAAACCTAACCAGACAGCTTTGGTATGGCAAATTAGCTGAAGATAAATTTTCCGCTATTAGTATTTTTCCATCCGGTTGCAATAGCATAGAAGCTGTGGTTAAATTGTGTATTCTTCCGTTCATTCCAAATGTTGTATCGATACTGCCGTTTGAGTTATAGCGTATTAATTCATAGGTATAGGTGTTATTTGGAACGCCGCATATCAGGATCTTGCCGTCTGGTTGTATTGTTGCATAAACTATCCCATACATGCTATCTAATGTCTTTGGGGGAATCACTATTTTATTGAATGGCGTATCTAAAGCGCCCTTGGCAGTAAGCCTTACGAGCAGAAAGGTTGGATAGGAAATATTATTGTTACTGCTGTCTATTGCTGTTATGCCCGCTATTATTTTCCCGTCGGGTTGTTCTTTAGTAAACGATATTGATGAGACTGGTCCGTATCCTGAAATATTGATTGTATCCCGGCCGTTTGTCCCAAAGGAGGAGTCAATTTTACCATCCTTGTTCAATTGCATCATGTAATGACAATATTGAATGCCAAAAATATTAGGAGTGATCTCTATGAGTAGCGCTTCGCTTGCCATTACACTTGAAATATTTGGGGTAATGTCAACCTGAGCGCTTCCGTGCGTACCGAAAAAACGATCGAAACAAGTGCTTGGATATACTTGTGCCTGGCTAATAAACGGTATGAACAACAGGGCGAATAGATAGGTTTTCATGGGCTGGGTTTGACGTGAAGATATATAGAATTATTACAACGATTAAGGTTGGCTAATTATTGTATTGTTTTAGGCTATAATTGGTGTTCTGGGTTTAATATATTTGACCCACATGAAACTACTTACCGCCATTTTGCTTTTGTTGAGTCCCTATGCCTTTGGCCAGCAACTGGTATTGCACAGTGTGCCCACCAATACTGATGCAACCTTCAGAGGGTTGAGCGTGGTGGATAATAAGGTGGCATGGGTGAGTGGTACCAAGGGCACTGTGGGTAAGAGTTTGGACGGTGGGCAAACATGGAAGTTTGATTTTATTAAGGGTTTTGAAAAAGCTGATTTCCGTTCGCTGTATGGGTTTGATGCACTAAATGCGGTTGTGGCGAGTACGGGCGCACCAGCGGTGATATTGCGTACCAGTGACGGCGGGGTGCATTGGAATGTGGTATATAAAAATGAAGACACGGCAGTGTTTTTTGATGGCGTTGATTTTTGGAATATTAATGACGGCATGATATACGGCGACCCTATAGACGGGCGTATGCTGCTGCTACGAACCAAGGATGGCGGAAGAACCTGGAACGCTTTACCCCGGGAAAGCAGGCCCGAACTGGAAAAAGGAGAAGCTTCTTTTGCTGCAAGTGGTACGGGCATAAGGTGTGTTAAAGAAAATAAACTAATAATAGTTACTGGCGGTGCAGAGTCGCGGTTCTTTATTTCTGAAGACAAAGGGCACTGCTTTAATTTTGTGCGTGCGCCCATTATTAAGGGGCAAAGTACAACCGGGATATTTTCTGTTGCTTATAGTAGTGATACGGCCATTGTTGTTGTTGGGGGTGATTATAAAAATGAAACCCAACGTAAAGACAACGTGTGTGTAGTGCGGTTGCATGGTGATACCTACAGATGGCACAATGTATTGGCGCCTACAAGAGGCTATCGCGAATGTGTAGAATTCATTACTGAAAACAAGTTGGTAGCTGCAGGCCCCACTGGCATTGATGTTACAACCGATACGGGTGTACACTGGCAGCCACTCTCTGACGAACAAGGATACCATGTAATACGGAAAAGCAGGAAAGGGAACCTGATAATAGCGGCTGGGAGCAAAGGGAAGATTGCCGTATTAGTGGATGATAAATGAATACCCGTCATTTCGAACGAGCTTCTTCAAGCGAAGAGAGAAATCCGCCAGGAAGAAATTCTTCAGCTACCCCATTGATCAGCCGTCAAACTAATAGTTAGAAATCCCCCCACTCAAATCATCCCACTCCGGGTTAAGACCATTTATTAATGTTTCTTTCTTCGCCCGGTTCCATTTTTTTATTTCTGTCTCCCTTGCAATTGCAAGCTCAATGCGCTCGAATGTCTCATAGTAAACAAGGAGCTCAAGATTATAACGAGCGCTAAAACTGTTTTTGAAAATATGAGTCTTATGCTCGTGAATTCTTTTGGGTAGGTTAGATGTAACACCAATGTACAAAGTGGTCTTATTTGCGTTGGTCATGATGTATATGTAGCCGCCTTTTTGCATCTAGGTAAAAGTAATGGTTGTTGTTCTGTGGTACAAAAGATGGATTTAGGTTCATCGATTAGGCGGATTTCTCTCTTCGCTTGAAGAGGCTTCGTTCGAAATGACGGGCGGGGAGCATGGTACAAAAGATAGACTTAGGTTCATCGATTAGGCGGATTTCTCTCTTCGCTTGAAGGAGCTTCGTTCGAAATGACGGGTGGGGAGCATAGTACAAAAGATAGGGTTAGGTTCGTTGATTATGCGGATTTCTCTCTTCGCTTGAAGGAGCTCGTTCGAAATGACGGGTGGGGAGCATAGTACAAAAGATAGGGTTAGGTTCGTTGATTATGCGGATTTCTCTCTTCGCTTGAAGGAGCTCGTTCGAAATGACGGGTGGGGAGCATAGTACAAAAGATATGGTTAGGTTCGTTGATTAGGCGGATTTCTCTCTTCGCTTGAAGAGGCTTCGTTCGAAATGACGGGTGGGGAGCATAGTGCAAAAGATAGGGTTAGGTTCGTTGATTCTGCGGATTTCTCTCTTCGCTTGAAGAGGCTTCGTTCGAAATGACGGGTGGGGGGCATAGTGCAAAAGATAGGGTTAGGTTCGTTGATTCTGCGGATTTCTCTCTTCGCTTGAAGAGGCTTCGTTCGAAATGACGGGTGGGGGGCATAGTACAAAAGATAGGGTTAGGTTCGTTGATTCTGCGGATTTCTCTCTTCGCTTGAAGAAGCTTCGTTCGAAATGACGGGTGGGGAGCATAGTACAAAAGATAGGGTTAGGTTCGTTGATTATGCAGATTTCTCTCTTCGCTTGAAGAGGCTTCGTTCGAAATGACGGGTGGGGAGCATAGTACAAAAGATAGGGTTAGGTTCGTCGATTAGGCGGATTTCTCTCTTCGCTGAAGAGGCTTCGTTCGAAATGACGGGTGGGGGGTGTCCTGTCTGGTTTAATAAGCCAAACCGGACAGGGTGCGGCTGTAATAGTTTGTGGTGGCTGATATGCGTTTATTTTAAACTGTCTGGTCTGTCCGGTATCGGACAGGGTGGGTAAACTGTGCGAAGCATCATTGGATTAGCATTTGTGTGGTTATAATGTGGAATGCCCGACCGGCGAAAAAAAACTAAATCGGGCATTAGGTATATCTGAAATTTGCTGTAATGCTTTGTGGGGGCTAGTATTATGGGTTTTATGTTTTAAATAAATGCCCGATTTATGCCCGAAAATGCCCGATGTCGGGCATTTCAATTTTGGCTCTTATCAAATTATGGATTGGGAAAAGATGAAGGGAGGGATCTTATTGGATGGTTGGTTTACAGGTGAACAGATGAATAAAGCCTCATTAGCTCACGCACTGAGGGTGGTAACGTAATAAAGATACGTTACTGGGATAGGCGTTTCCAAATAAAGATATGCACCGTTCCACGGGGTGCGTGGAACAGTGCGAAGTGGGGTTTGTTACTGATTGGTAGTAGTCTCCTTATCGGAAATCTAAATATTCCCTGGCCGGGGCTGACGTAGTCAGAAGAAGACTCCGCCGAGCATGGGTAAAGAAAATATAGTGCCCTTCCGACAATAATAATAATTGTTATTTTGTAAGCTGATGATAAATCGTAGGAATATTAACCATGATACTGTTTACGACATTATTGAATTTGAATGCGAATCAAACATGCAGGTTATTGTGGATTTATTATCGCAGAAATATTTAGTTTCGATAATTGAAAAACTTGAAGGACCAGGCACTACGATTTGGTATTTAAATGTTTCAGGTGAAAAAATTGCATTGGTCAATAATTTTTATGGAAACTTTTTTAGGCCAATTAATTCTGATGCAGCTATTTTTTTCGAGAAAGAGTACGACAACTTAAATCAATTAATTAAAGTAATAAGCCATACGCCTGGGCAAAATCTATAGTCACGCCGAGACGGCATTTCCTGCGTTAGTGGGAGTCACGACGACTACGCCGAGCACGGGTACGCCGAGCGGATGCAATTAGAAAATGAAAAATTACTCAAATCCTACATGTAGTATCCAGCCAGTTAAACAAAAATTGCTGCATAAATGGTAATTTTACAATACCTATGGGCATCACAACAAAGGAAATTAAGTTCGAATTCAAGTTAGCAGAATCTGCACTGAATTTCTGTTGGACGACACTAACCAAGATGCATGATATGCTAACTCCGCATACAGTTCCTAATACAACAGATGTGATAAATTTAATCTCGTTTCAAGACCAACTTGCAACTACTATTTTTAGATTGCAGTCGATTCGAGAAAGAATTATTATCCAAGAGAAAAAAATAATTGAAAACAAGAGGAATTACAATCAAGATTGGTTTGTAAAAAGGCTTAGGTTGTTATCCAAATTCAAGGATGGAATCGATAAAGTAGTTAATATATCTAAATCTTTTGGCGACGCATATGCATATTTTTTCTATAAATTTGATTTAGAACTACTTTCTAATCATTACTCCCATAAGAGGATAGTCAATAACTGTGCTGGAATAGGAGAATTGGGGGAATTACAATTCATAAAAAAAATAAAACACGTCAACGGTAATTTTACGATTTTTCATGGAATTACAAATATTTTGCGCTTTGGAGACTTCAGTTTTTTTGATTTTAAAACCTTGAGAATTGCAGAAATTGGAGAATTAAAAACAAAAAAAGATGATGGCAATAAATTAATACTCAGTATAAAAATGCTAAAACGCCCTTTAGAAACAGACCCCAAACGGACTTCTCTAATTAAGGATATTGAGCTTCAGAAAACAAAAAAGGGTAGACAATTATTAGGTATCGCGAATCTCTTAAATCACGTAAAAGAAGAAAATTCTAAACAAGCAAGTTTGTCAAATAAACATTATGGCGATTCCGTTCAAGAATTAATCAGTGTGACAAAAAATGGGATGGTTAAAACAGCTCAAGTCAGCCCGGGCTTGGCATTTGTGTGTGTTAAATTGAACAAAGCCAATTTATACAATCGAATTTTCAATCAGAAAATTAAGCAGGCAGATAAAATGGTGAATGATAGTGCGGAAATCGCGCTCAAGCTGGTCAAAAAAGATTCACCAAATAACAGTATAATTTTAGGGCAGTTATTGTATGACATTGACTATACAGATAAAAATGGGCCTGGTACCGTTCCACTATTTTGGCACCCAATTAAAAAAGACTTGTTAAAACATCTCTATTTTGGAGAATGCATTGTTATGTCCATATTCAACCCAACACATTTAGTGATGGAAATTGAAGAAATGGGATACGTTGTTGAAAGCAAATATGCCACTCGAAAAGATTATACGGATAATGGAATACGAAAAACTCTTGAAAAATTTGATTTATTTATTTCCAAGATTATTAACTTTTTAATGGCCGAATCGTTCGTAGTAAGCAGTCTAAAAGAAATTGAAAAAATTATGCCCACAGACAAGGAGACAAGGTCTTTTATACATACACAGCAGCATTTTAACTAACGTTAGTACCAATCTTACCTAGTAGTTTGTCCTAATGTTATTTTGGCTATTTCGAATTGTTCTGCAAATCCTAAAACCTCCATCTGTCCACAAGAAAAGTAAAGATTTTTTGTAGAAAGCTTTATATCATTCTCTATCGTCTTATTCTTAGTTTTCGCGACAACGCTGATCAAATAGCATTCCAAACAATGAACGTTGCCAACGCCGTAATAGCCTAATAGTAAGCAAGATGGTGGCTGCAAAAAGTTCCATATAAATGTGAAGAATAACCTTAAAAAAATAATCCGCACGGTCATATACTACCGTGATTGTTTCAAAAAATGTTTAGACCTTGGCCATCGTTATTTCCAACTTGGGGGAAAGTGGATGAGTACAGGTGGGTGCTGCTATGGCACCCCGCTCATTCTGCCTCGGTAGTTTAAGAGCAGCCTTCCACAAATCATATTACTAATACTATTGAATACTCCCTACTTTTTCGGAACTTTGCAGACTTCCAATGAAATACGAAAAAGAAATAAGTCGCCGCAGAACCTTTGCCATTATCAGTCACCCGGATGCGGGTAAGACTACGCTTACCGAAAAACTATTGTTGTTCGGGGGCGCTATACAAGTGGCCGGTGCGGTAAAAAGCAACAAGATAAAGAAGCATGCTACCAGTGACTTTATGGAGATAGAGCGCCAGAGGGGTATCTCTGTGGCTACGAGTGTAATGAGCTTTGAATATAAGGATACACTCATCAACCTGCTGGATACGCCGGGTCACAAGGACTTTGCCGAGGATACTTATCGTACCCTTACCGCTGTGGATAGTGTAATACTGGTGATAGACAGCGTGAACGGGGTAGAGGAACAGACGCGTAAACTAATGGAGGTGTGCCGCATGCGGGATACCCCGGTTATAGTGTTTGTGAACAAGATGGACCGTGATGGCAAGCTACCATTCGACCTGCTGGACGAAATAGAAAAAGAATTGAACATAAGCCTGCACCCTTTGAGCTGGCCCATAAACATGGGTAAGGAGTTTAAGGGGGTGTACAACCTGCACGATAAAACCTTACAGCTATTTACCCCCAGCCAAAAGGCCACGGAAGAGAACACAGTGCCCATAGAGGACATAAACGATGAGTTGCTGGATGAGAAGGTAGGTCCGCGCGATGCCGCTCAGCTACGCGAAGATGTGGAGCTGCTGGATGGTGTATATGGTCCGCTGGATAATGAGCAATACCTGGCAGCCAAGGTGGCCCCGGTATTCTTTGGCAGTGCGGTAAACAACTTTGGGGTGCGCGAGCTGCTGGATACGTTCATAAATATAGCGCCCAGGCCGCAGCCACGTGCTACAGACAAAAGAGAAGTAAGCCCGGATGAAGACAAATTCACCGGTTTTATATTTAAGATACATGCCAACCTGGACCCACGCCACCGCGACCGTATTGCGTTCTTGCGGGTGTGCAGCGGCAGGTTTGCGCGCAATACCTTTTACCATCACTCCCGCATACAGAAAGATGTACGTTTCAGTAACCCATACAGCTTCCTGGCGCGCGAAAAAGATGTGATAGAAGAAGCCTTTCCCGGCGACGTAATAGGCTTGTTTGACACCGGTAACTTTAAAATTGGTGATACGCTTACTGAAGGTGAAGACCTGCAGTTTACGGGCATACCAACGTTTAGCCCAGAGCTGTTTAAAGAATTGGTGAACAAGGACCCGATGAAGACCAAGCAAATGGAGAAGGGTATTCGCCAGCTTACAGATGAGGGTGTGGCCCA
>JABDEZ010000065.1 GCA_013286835.1 Bacteroidota bacterium | reverse complement strand
ACTTTTACAAAAGTTTCGCGATTGAGGGCGGCAAGGTGTGCATCTTCAGCTGTAGTATATTTTTCAGCATAATTATTTATTGCTTTTGATATCAATAGCTGTGTCATGATGCTAGAAGTTGGGCTGCAGTTTATTGTGTGTATAAAATTCGTGTATGTAATCGAGCACCTCGTCGGCGGTATCAAATATCTTAATCAGATCCAGATCGCCCGGGTTGATGTTGTTCTCTGTCTCGTGCATTATCTCTTTCATCCATGCAAACAAGCCATTCCAATATGCTGACCCTACGCATATCATAGGGGTATGCGTGAACTTACGGGTTTGTATGAGGGTGGCTACTTCAAAAAATTCATCCATAGTACCCCAGCCGCCGGGCATCATTATGAAGCCTTGTGCATACTTGGTAAACATGACCTTGCGCACAAAGAAATAATCAAAATGGAGTTTTTTATCTCCATCCACATATTGATTAGAGCCTTCCTCATATGGCAGCGCTATGTTTAAACCCACTGAACGGCCCGTGCCCAAACTTGCGCCCTTATTGGCAGCTTCCATGATACCAGGACCGCCGCCGGTTATTATACCATAACCATCTTCGGCCAGCCTCTTCGAAATTTCTACTGTGAGCTCATAATATTTATGCCCCGGCTTAGTACGTGCGGAACCGAATATAGACATACAGGGGCCTATCTTTGCCAGCATTTCAAAGCCCTGTACAAACTCGGCCATTATTTTAAATATCTGCCAACTGCTGTGCGCCCTGGTCTCTGTCCAGTCGCGCATTTTTATGTTTGTCGAATCGTTTTTCATTATTTATAATCGTGGGTTTGCCAGCTCCAGTTCGGGGTCAGGAATGACAGTGGATTTTGTAGTAACAATTGCCGTACCAGCTTTTGAACATAACAGCATAAGCAGGAAAGCAATAGAAGCATTTATGATGAGCAGTTCTGTGCCTATGGAATAGCCACCAAGCAGGGTAGCTTCATTTTTCTTCAGCATGTAGCAAACAACCGGAGCTACCAGGCATATAAGCGGCACCAACTCGTTACGAATGTTGCGTTTAGTAAATATACCAAAGGCAAATAAAGCAAGCAGTGGCCCATAAGTATAACCTGCAATATCCAGCAACGTTTGTATGAGCGAACCGTTATCTACTTTGCGAAACATAAAGATGCAGATAAGGAAGACCACCGCGAATACATTATGTACTATAAGCCTTGTGTGTGATTTCTGTTTTTCGGTAAGCTGGCTTTTTTCTTTCATCCTGAGGATATCTATGCAGAAAGATGAAGTAAGTGCGGTAAGTGCACCATCGGCACTAGGGAAGACGGCAGAAATAAGCCCGATAAGGAAACATACAGATATTAAGAACGGCAGTCCACTTTTCATAGCTATGGTGGGAAACAGATCATCGCCCGCAGCACTGATACCTTTGGTGCTTGCATAGAGGTATAGCAAGCCTCCCAACAGCAGGAATATAAAATTGGCCACCACCATTATGAAGCAGAATGTGATCATATTCTTCTTTGAATCGCGGAGATTACTCACACTAATATTCTTCTGCATCATTTCCTGATCCAGACCTGTCATTGCTATAGTAATAAATGCACCACCCAATATTTGCTTCAGAAAGTAATTGGGTTTCATAGGATCTGTATAGAACAAGTGGGTAAAGCCATTGTCCTTCATGGCCTGCCATGTGTTTCCTGCATTGAGATGCAACTCGCTCATGATATAACCTACACATACCAACAGAGCCAGCAGCATAAAAGTGGTCTGCAAGGTATCTGTCCATACAATGGTCTTAACGCCACCCCTGAACGTATATAGCAGAATAAGTGCCAATATCACTATCGCAGTCAACTCAAAAGGAATACCAAACGAACTGAGTACAAATAGTTGTAATACCTTAATAACCAGATATAAACGCAATGTGGCACCTAACGTACGCGACAATATAAAAAATAAAGCCCCGGTCTTGTATGCGGTGCTACCTAGCCTCTTATCCAGATAAGTATATATGGAAGTAAGCTGCATTTTGTAATAGAGCGGCAGCAGGATGAACGCTACGGCAAAGTAGCCCAGCCAATAACCAATGACTACCTGAAAATAATTGAAGCCGTAGTACCCAATAGCATGGTGTGCCTGATCGTACTGAACTCTACCGACGGTACCGGGAACGGATATGAACGTCATACCCGAAAGCGAGGTACCTATCATACCAAATGCTACCAGCCACCACTTGCTGTTGCGGTTGCCTATAAAGAAGGAATCGTTGTTGGAATGGCGTGAAGTATAGAAAGCTATACCCAACAGCAACCCAAAATAGCAAAGTATGATAACCAGCAGTATGACTGAATTCATAGCATAAAAATAAAAAGACTTTGCCTGTAAAAGGCAAAGTCTGGAAAGTATTTAAAAACTGCTTTATAAGCCAGCTACAATGCCAAAGTTAATTACAGGCTCATTGATGTAAGGGCTATATTTTGTTTGTAACACATCGTATAGTATTTCAGCAATCACTGAAACGCGGCCACCCAGTGGCTGCCTTAAGCCACCACCCAGCAACAAGCAAGGTGCAGTTTCTGTTGCCTTTTGAGTATAGATATTGCCTGAATTATCGTAATTGGCTTCATTGGTGTAGATGAGATCGTATTCGAATTTGCCTTCCAGAAATATGTTCCTGTACACAAAATACCTGGTCCAGACACTGGGAGATATAATGCTGGCGCTACTGTTGTACGGATTGTACACACCTGCATACTGATCGTATAACTGTATGGTAGATTTTTGGTATTCATAACCAAGACCAACACCGGCAGAGAAATGGTCTGTGAACCTGTAACCTACAATTGGCGACAAACCAACATCGGCATAACCAGTACCAAACCCTGCAATAAAGCCCCCGCCAATTATCAATCTGCTGGGGTCATAGCCTGTCTTCTTTTTTTCTTTCTTTTTTGCGTATTCCGGGCGGCCGCTGCTGGTGTAAACCTCTTGCGCTACAGCAAGCTGCACACCTAAAACTACCAACAAAACCAAAATTATATATTTCATAGTATAAAGTATGAATTACGAAGTTACTTATAAATGAAACATAAACTTATGATAGAGCTTGGGTTGAAATATTTTAACAGGAACTAAATATTGCATCCCTTTTTCTCAACTACTGTTTCAGCAGCTTCACACTTTGGGGTGACGAACCGTTGGATGATATCCGTGCATGATACATGCCCGGCGGCACATTTCCTAAATCAAGGTCAAGCTGGTAAGAACCTGGCCCGTATTGATAAGAACGTACTACGCTCCCATTCAAATTTACAAGGTCAATATATACTCTGCTTGTTGCCGGGGTCGCAAGGACTATACGTGTATTGTTTATTGCAGGGTTAGGATATACTAACAGGGCATCGTTATTATGCTCTATCCAGGAAACCGATGTGGCAGAAAGCACATCATTCGCCGTAATATCATTGGCATATGTTGTTTGCTGTGGTTGTGTGTCAGCAATATTTTGTGCTTTGGTATAGATTGGTACCCCTATCGTTGCGACTAAAAAAGCTATAATTAATGTGTTTTTCATAGCAGCCGGCCATTTGTTTGGTCGTATATACATATTGAAATACTATGCCATTAAGCTTATTGGGAAGTTAAAAGCATATTAAAACTAGTGTGGTATAATATGATGCCCAGTAGTTTCCTTCATTTCCACCTTCAGATACCGGTTATTGATTTTTAACATCAACTTTGCTTTCAAATTCAATCCGATAAAAAGAAGGAACCGTTTATAATGTAAACACACCTAATGAAAGTTACCATTCAACTATTGGCATGCATGCTACTGCTCCAATATTCAGCTTTTGCACAACCAGGAAAAGGCTTCGCGTTAATAGAATTATTTACCAGTGAGGGATGCAGCAGTTGCCCACCTGCAGACAGGCTTGCTGCGGCAACAATAAAAGAGTATGAGGGGCAAAACGTGTATGTGCTGGCATATCATGTTGATTACTGGAACAGGCTGGGCTGGAAGGATGTTTACAGTGCCCGTGAATGGTCTGCCAGGCAGGAGCATTATTCAAACATTTTGGGGTTAAGCTCGGTATATACACCACAAGCCATAGTAAACGGACGTACTGAATTTACAGGATCGGACTCCCGTAAACTACATGCTGCAATTAATTCCGGGCTGGGTGTGGCATCACAAAATGGCATTTTGTTGAATGCTGTGGTGCAAAACCAGCATATTGCTATAACCTATAGCATATCGGGTAACATCCATAGCAAACAATTGCAGGTAGCACTGGTACAAAAAAATACTACAAGCAATGTGAAAGCAGGTGAAAATGCAGGATCTGTTTTAAAGCATTTAAATGTAGTACGCGTTTTAAAGACCATAACTGCAACAGCACAAACAGGCCACGTAACTATAGATATGCCGGCAGGCCTTAGCGCTGCAGACTGTTCTATAATTGCTTTTTTGCAGTCTGCAGATGGGAGCATTAATGCGGCAACGGCAGTACATCAATTAAAATAGCCCGCAGTTGTATGCTGAAAACCAGCAGGTTCATTTAATCTGTGCTGAATGGCAGATAGTTAACACAACCAGGCTTGCCGCTATTAAGTTATGCTCTTAAATAGGGTATAACGCAACAGCATTTCGAGCAGGAGACATAAAACTGCTATTATAGCAAACGGGAAGAACAGCTCAGTATAATGTTTGAATGAACTGATATCCACCTTTGTCTTTTCCAGTTTATTTATGTTGCTGTATATATCGCTGAGGGCTTTGTTGTTTGTGGCCCTGTAATATTTACCACCAGTTTCGCTGGCTATTTGTTTCAGCAAAGGCTCATCTATCTCCACCTTCATCATTATATTCTGTGTACCTGTAGGTGTAGGCACGGGCATCAGCGCTTCGCCCATGGTGCCAATACCAACTGTATATACGCGCACCTTGTATGCCTTTGCAATTTCAAGGGCAGTATTGGGGTCTATAAGGCCTGTATTGTTCACACCATCGGTAAGCAGGATAATGACCTTGCTCTTGCCCTTTGCATAGCGTAGCCGATCGACCGCAGTAGCCAACCCCATACCTATAGAAGTACCATCTACCAGCATTCCGCTTTTTACATTACGTATCTGCTCTTTCAGTACATTATGATCGATAGTAATGGGGCACATAGTGAAGCTTTCGCCAGAAAATATGACCAGGCCTATACGGTCTGTTGGCCTATCGTCAACAAAACGCTCAGCGGCAGCTTTTGCCGCCTCTATACGGTTGGGCTTAAAGTCTTCGGCAGTCATACTGCCCGATACGTCTATGCCTATTACAATGTCTATACCATCGCTATCCACGCGTTCAGTAACGTTAGATGATTGCGGCCTTGCAAGTGCGATGATAAGGGTGATGACTGCTATGATGCGTAAAATAAATAGTATAGGCCTCAGGCGTACCTTACCTGTAGGTTTTATTTTCTCCAGGCCTGCCAGGGTGGTGAGGCGCATTACCGGGAAATTACTTTTTTTGCTCCGGGACTGCCACCATATCATAAAAGGGACAAGCAGCAGCAACCCGAAATAAGCAGGGTATGCAAACCTAAAATGCTGCCAATCCATAAAGTAGCTGATCATTGGGTCTGTTGGGTTTCGTTTCTATTAGGTTTGGATGCAACAACAAATTTTATAGCCTTTTCCATAGCAGCCATATGCTCCTGGGGCAAAGGCTGGCTTTTAGCAAACTTTGCCATATCGGCTGTATGCAATATGCTTTCCAGGTATTCTTCAAACGGCTGCATTTCGCGGTGTATGCGCACCTTGTAAAGCAGTTCGTCGGTAGTCAGTTCCATAGCCGGGGTTTTGAACCGCAGTTCTATGTAGTTGCGCAGTATATCTGTAAGCTCTGTATAGTACTCCTTAACTTCTCCTTTCTGCCACATTTGCTTTTCTTCAAGGGAGGCAAGCAAGCGTATGGTTTTTTGCTGCAGTGTTTCGGGAGGGGTAACAGGGCCAGCAGGCACCTTAGCTTTTTTATTGCGTATAAAGTATGTGACAATAAAAATAATGAGCAGCATCAGCAAAGCGCCCGCCAGGATATACCATATATAGTCGAGCCAGGAGCCTTTAACCTTGATGATATCTTTTATGGGCTTAAATGCCTTGGTAGTATCTACAGCCACCGTTTGTACCAGTAACTGGAAGGAATCTGTACTAACGGTATAGGCTGAATCGTAGTTTGGCTTTACTTTGAAAGCTATAGAAGGAACAGTATAAGAACCAGAATCGAAACCTGTAATGAGCAAACGCTGCCTGTAAGATATGTTATCGCCATCTCTTACTGTGTCTATCTTCCCCTTGTCCACTACCTCAAGGTGGTTAAAAGAATCTGGTAGCACAGGCCACAAGACTTTTTCGTTTTTCCCGTTCAATTTTATTTCAATGAACAGCCTGGCCTGGTCGCCCACAAGTATCTGTGTGGCATCCATTCTTGAAGTGATCCTGGCACCCTGGGCATGAGCAGCATGGTTTGCTGACAACAGGACCACGATCGTAAATATTATTTTTTGTATCCGCACTTTCATTTATAGTATCACCTTCCTTTAAAATAACTTTGCAGAATTTTTACATAGTCCTGGTCTGTGCGTACAGTAAGCAGAGAAGCCCCGCTCTTCCTGAACGCGGCAGCACAATACTTACGATAATCTTCAAAGGCACTGGTATATTGAGTACGCACATTCCGGTCATCGGTATCCAGCCAGCGCACCCCGCCGCTTTCGGCATCCATAACCTGCAACAACCCTGCTGAGGGTAGCTCTTTATCTACAGCATCGTAAACATGAATGCCTACCACATCGTGCCGGCGGGCAGCAAGTTGCAAACCTTGCTCATAGGGTTTGCTTACAAAATCGCTGAGTACAAATGTGATGGTTTTCTTCTTCAATACATTGTTCAGGAACTTAAAGGCTACATCTACATTTGTACCACCGGCCTGTTGTGGCTCCAATGCTATGAGTTCGCGTATAATGCGCAGTATGTGACTACGGCCTTTTTTGGGTGGTATATATTTTTCAATCTTGTCGCTAAAAAATACAACACCTACTTTATCATTGTTTGTAGTGGCAGAGAAAGAGAGTACTGCACCCAGTTCGGTTATCAGGTCGCGTTTCAAACGCTGGTGTGTACCAAATAATGAACTGGTACTTACATCAACCAAAAGCATTACCACCAGTTCGCGTTCCTCTTCAAACACCTTTACAAAGGGGTGAGAGAAGCGGGCTGTAACATTCCAGTCTATGAACTTCACGTCATCGCCCGGCACATATTCGCGCACCTCGCTAAAAGACATACCCCTACCCTTAAAAGTAGAATGGTACTCACCAGCAAAAATATGATTGCTGAGCCCCTTTGTCTTTATTTCTATACGCCTTACCTTCTTTAATAATTCAGCGGTAGTCATATTATTATACTAGGTCACAAAATAGCTTAAAAGTCATTATTAAAATGCTAAAAGATAGGCATTGTGCCTTTTAGCGGTGCAAATATGAAAAAATGCATTTGCTTGCCTGCAAAAATAACAGTTCCGGTTTTTATATGCCAATTGTAAATACTTAAATTTTTCTGAAAATGCTGCACAGTATTATTTACCAGATAAGGATTAGCTTTGATGACACATTCATAAATTTTATTCATGAAACAGACATCTATATTGTCGCTTGGGGCAGCTGCCCTGCTGTTTGCAGCCTGCGGACAAAGCACAACAAAAACCGAAACTACAGGACAGGACACTGCGAAACCTGTGTACACTCATCTTTCATTAGTTCCTACCGGTTCGTCTCCAGAATTTCCTAACGCACAACTGGCTATAAAAGATGTAACTGCACAAAAAGCAGGTACAGACAGCGCTACAGTGACTTTTAACTTTGATGTAAAGAACTACGAACTGAAGATGCAAACTACTGATACCGGCACTAAACTCTGCAACAACTCAGCACAGGGGCAGCACATACATTTTATTATGGATAACAAACCCTACAAAGCGCTATATGAACCAACCAATAAAATAACCCTGGCCAATAATACGGAACATTACCTGATGGCCTTCCTTTCACGTTCTTACCACGAATCTTTAAAAAATAAAGGCGCCGCCGTAGTTTGCCATTTTAAAATAGACGAGAAAGGAAACCTGAAGAAACTGGAAGCCCCAACTGCGCCGATGGTATTTTATAGCAGACCTAAAGGTGATTACCTGGGTAAGGACACTGCAAATGTGCTGCTTGATTTTTATGTATGGAACTGTACCTTATCTCCTGACGGCTACAAGGTGAAGGCGGTAATCAGCAACGATACCCGTGGCACTGCATACGATACTACACTTATGATCACCGATTGGAAATCTAATTTTATACAAAATCTCGGTGTAGGTAAATCGCATATCACGCTTACCCTTGTTGATAAGGATGGTAATACTGCAGCTTATCCATCGTCTGTTGCAGCACACAATGTGACCCTTGCCGCGCAAGAACCAATAAAATAGTAACTAGTAACCAAATATTTTAGGTTAAAAAAAACGTCCCACTAAAAAGCGGGACGTTTTTTTTTATGCTGCTAAGAATTTGTCACCTGTTTCCTGCAAAAGTTTGTTCCTGGTTACCTTCTATAAACCATGCTTTCTTTCTGAACCAAGCAAGTCCTGGATCTGGTAAACGGTTAAGCCTGTGAAAATCATAAGCAACAGGCTCATCAAATATATGGCCCTGTGATCCAAAATATTCATTAATGCCGCACCAGTCGCAAGTTTCCTTGATCATGCTGAATGAACTGTCATTTTTTATAACAGCCACCATACCTGTTGTTTTTTCTGAAAATTCTGTGCCTGGTGTGTAAGAAAAGCGTTGCATATAAATGGTATCCCTGCTTATATAGTAGCTGCCCCAGGCATCCTGTATCAATAAAGAATTCTTGTCGTGATTGGGATTGTTATTATCATCCAGAATAGCTAACATGCTGCTTTTACTATCGTAGTTGTGACCACCGACATAAAAAGTGCCATCGTTGTAGAACTGTAAAGTATGAAAAATGATACCCCTGTCTGACTGCGTATCTTCTATACTAAAGTATATACCATGCCTGGTAAGAAAAGAAGGGTTAACACCGGTTTTCTTTACATACACATTCTGGGCATTTACACCAACTGTGCAATTCAGCAATAACAGTATAGCGGATAATATCTTTTTCATGGCATTTATTTTTTACGACCTGGTCAATTGTTAAGCATTCGTTTTCGATTTGTTAATGAATAGTTTTTGTTGACTATTAATTTTGAATTATGAATGCAATTTACTAACAGATTTCTAATATAGCAAAACAATGCTATAATTTTTATTATCAAACGCTATGTTGTTGAATGTCTTATAAACAGTAATACATAATATTAATTTGCATAATAAATTTATGCTACGTATAGACGCTCTTGTGTATTTATGGGAAATTATTGATTAGCAGGGGCATATTGCCAGGTAAGGCAATGGTTGCAAATGGGAATGAACAGAATTTATTATTTGGGTAAATATTCTAATGAAGGTTCCATTTCATTAAGCTGCTCACCAGATAAAGGAATAGAATTTACTGAAGTATAATTACGATGTTTCATTGATCTATACTTTATATACCTGTTTACTAAAAAAGCGAGGAAACACATACATAAGCCAATACAGGCATAAAAGTATTTTTTGGTAGCCCCAAGGAAATATGCACGAATGCTGATCCTATCCATTTTTTGTTTTCCAAAAATAAGGACACCTATTTTATAAGCGCTTTTTGAAAATATGCCTAATTTATTCCAATTAGTATAGGTCCAACCATTTTGATAGTTGTAGCTGGAACGATAGTGCTTTGGCTTAAACTTCGCATAGTAGGGCCAGTTGGCGGCTACCTGGTTTATATCACTCATGTGACCCATGCTATCCCGAAAAGTCCATGCGAACAAAGGATCGACCAGCAAAAGTTTTGTACCATCTTCTATAACAAGTGTAATGTGCCCACCAGGTACACCTCCTACAGTCTGTAGTACAAATTTTGTCTTGATGTTCATTTTGTTCAGCAAGCGTGCTGTAAATGCAGCATACCCCCCACAAGCACCCTGACCATAATAATATACCAGAAAAGATGGAGAGATAAAAAAATCTTTACCTATGCCAAATTTCTCATTCCCATAAACATCGGCCATAGGATCTACAACCTTGTGAGTGAGGCTCATGGCAGAATCTACTGCATCTTCAATTCCTTTGCCTTTGGCTGATAAAATGGCACGATTGGCCATAGAATCGAGTATATCTTCTTCGTAGCGCCACTCAGAATAATATACTACAGCAAGTGTGAGAAAAAATCCGGAAAAGAAAATTATACCATATGTAAATAAACGGCTTTTCATGTATGTTGATAGAATACTGTACCTACTACTGATACAGTTAGGTGAGTGATATAGTTGGGTGGCGTAAAAATAAAGAAAAAAAACAATACCTTTTAAATGCGTGTAACATTAAATGTATTTGTAGTCTCGCATTTATAAAATTACTAATTTCACTTCTGTTGAATCCAGATCCTTGATATTTACAATACCTGATTTTTTACCTTTAGCTATGGTGCCTATAATATCATCCATCTGCAGCGCGCACGCACCGTTGTATGTGCCCCATTTAATCAATAGCTCCCAATCCAGCGCCGGATAGTATTTTTTCAGCAATTGCAACTCTGACCAAATGCTTAATGTATGGTTCGATGCAAGGCTATCTGTACCTATACAGAGTGTGGCGTTGTTATTTAAGAGCATGTCAACATCGGGCAGCCTGTTTTCGATATACAGATTTGCACCCGGGCATAAACAGCAATATAATTCAGGCACAAGCTGCAGCGCCAATTTTAGGTCTTCCTGGGTAGTATATGTGTTGTGTATAAGTAGGTAAGGCCGGTTATGGGGCAACCATTGTAAATAGGCCTGCAATGAGGATGTGCCGGGAGGTACAAAAAAACTGTCGTCTATACCTAACCCATGAAGCAGGTCTTGGACCTGGCCTGTTTTATACTTATAATATTCATCCTCAGCTTTACTTTCCTGGTTATGAATAGACAGTACCCCATTTGTATGACCACCAATAAGCCTAAATAAAGTAGCTGATACAGAATAGGGTGCGTGGGGTGCTATAGCTTGTTTTAGTGTTTTTTTGCCTTGTGGCTGTTGTGCAAAAGCGTCATAGACAGCCAATGAACGATCGAACGATCGTTGCGCATTTACATCTGAAAAACCGATAGCTTCTATGAAGGTATAAAAATGCATGAGATCTAGCGTCCGCAGATCAAGTGTATCTGCTACATTGGCAATATCGCCAACGGCCACTATACCATTTGCTACCATTTCGTGCAGTGCCTGCAGCCTCGCATCTTTTTTCTGTTCTTCGGTATAATCGTTACGGTGACGTGGAATAGTTTGCAGGAAAGGTATAAGACCAGTATGTTCAGGAATAGCACCCTTCATGTGCGACAGTTCAAGATGGCAATGCACATTTACAAACCCGGGACAGAGTACACCTTCATATACAGTATCGGCAGTAACGGAACCTGGGCTGTGTAAGTCCAGAATAGTTCCATCATCAGCCACTTCTATTACTGTGCCTTGCGGCAGCCATTGCAAACCATCGTGTATCCGGGCAGCCGTAATGAACATGGATATTGATATTAGTAGTACAAAATATTTCCTTTGGGTCGAGCACTGTTCCTTAACATACAGCACCGGCATTCGTTAATTTCAACGAGTGCCCTGGTCTATACCGGGGCACTCGTTAATAGTATTATCACATCTTTATTTACCAGATCAGCTTTTGAAATGCTTGATCCTGATTATTTCCTGATCTGTGAGGAAGCGCCATTTGCCACGTGGCAAGTTCTTCTTGGTAAGCCCTGCATACATAACACGGTCCAGCTTTTCTACAACATAACCCATGGATTCAAAAATGCGGCGCACTATACGATTGCGACCGCTATGTATTTCCAGGCCAATTTCGTTTTTACTTTCCAGGTAAGCTACCTCATCTACAATGGCAACACCATCATCAAGTGTTACACCAGCAGCAACTTTTTCAAAGTCGGCCTTGGTCAGGCTCTTATCCAATGTTACCTGGTACACCTTTTTTATAGCATAGCCTGGGTGAGATAGTTTTTGTGCCAGGTCACCGTCGTTGGTGAGCAAGAGTAAGCCAGATGTATTCCTATCCAGCCTGCCTACAGGATAAAGCCTATCTACACCTGAATTATCTACCAGGTCCATCACTGTTTTACGTTCCTGCGGGTCTTCGGTAGTAGTTATAAATCCCTTAGGCTTGTTGAGCAGCACGTAAGCAAAATCTTTTATTGGCTGAAGCTTCTTGCCTACAAGGGTTATCATATCTGTATCCTGCACCCTGTAACCGGGGTCCATTACCAGTTCGCCATTTACCTTCACTTTACCTTGTTTCACCAGTTCTGCTGCTTCCCTGCGGCCGCATTCACCGCTGTGTGCAATGTATTTATTCAAGGTCATCTGCTTATCAGCGCCTGCGTCATCGTCCTCTTCATCATCGTCATCAGCATACTTACGTTTCCTTTTGGTCTTTCCTCCAGGCGTAACACCTTCTACATATTGCGGGCGGGGGGCAGCTACTTTATAGGCAGTTTTGTGCTTATGCGGCGTTTTAAACGCTGTTTTTTCTTTTTCAATTTCTATCGGTTCGCTATCTTTTTCCCTTTTTGCCTTAGGCAATTTGGGACCATCAGGTAATGGCATATCAGGCCGATCAGGTCTGTTTTTGTAATCTATGGAGCGAGCAAAACTTCCTTCCTTACGGTTGCGGTCAGGTTTATCTTCGCCATAAGAGCCTTGCGGGCCATATGTTTTCTTAACTATCCTTCCTTCTGTTTTTTTTTCAAATGGTTTTTTCCCGGCTTTGCGATCGCCACTGCCCTCTGCCCTGTCGGATTTAGCACCGGCAGTTTTGCCGTATGGTTTCTTGTCATCGCTGCGTTTTGCAAAAGGTCTGTCGCCATCCTTTCTATCATCGCTGCGCTTAGTATAAGGACGTTCGCCTGTGCTTTCCTTCCTTTCTCTGAAAGGCCGGCTATCTTCTTTTTTTTCACGTACCGGCCTGTCGGCCGATTTTTTAGCATCAGGATGATTTTCAAAATCCTGATCACCATTACTTTCAAAAGTATTGGGCTTGTAAGTTCTTGGTTCTTCTTTTTTTATCCTGCCTGTCTTATCAAATGTTTTTCTATCGTCACCACGCTTTGTAAATGGCTTGTCACCAGACGCAGTTTTTTTACCCAAGCGGCCATCCTCACGTTTAGGCTGGTCGAACACCCTTTTATCGTCTTTGTACCTTGGTGTGCCCTTTTCGCTTTCAAACGTATTGGGTTTGTAAGTTTTGCCATCGTCTTTTTTAAAACGTCCTGGCCTTTCAGATGAACGTTTTCCTTCATCGCGTTTAGCATAAGGTCTATCGCCTGCTGCTGCTCCGCGTGGTTTGAAAGATCGTGTATCATCACCCTTATCGCGCGATGGCCTTTCATTCCTGTCATCGCTGCGTTTTGAGTAAGGTCTGTCACCAGCGCCTTCAGCATTATATTTTGGCCTTCCACCCGGCTTAGTGTCATCCTTCCTGTCGCGTGCAGATCTGTCAAAAGGTTTTTTGTCATCGCTGCGTTTTGCAAAAGGCTTATCCCGGCCAGGCGCTTTTTCGCGTTTGCCGCCAGTGGCACCGCCTTTGTCCCGTCTAGATTTGAAGGAATCCTTTTTGCCTGATGATGGTCGTTTGTTCATGCTTGTTATTTACTCAAAAAAAGATATGTCGGCAAAGGTACGACATTAAGGCAGTAGAAAGTCTTTAGTGAATAGCAGATAACAAGAAGCTTGCCCGTATGAGAGCAGTCTGCAGATATTTTCTACCACACTTAAACTTTACACCGCAATATGCTGGTACAGACTAGCAGTTCGCGGGGGACCTCATTGGTTTGTTATTTGATACGTTTCCTAATGAAATTGATTCCACCAGGTAGGGTCTGTCAATGCAGCAACACCAATTGTAGCGACCAAAATGATGCATGATATTATTGATATGCCAATTAAAATGAGCGCAATAATAGCACAGGTTCTGCCCGCCATCAGGTTTTTGTAAGAGGAAATGGTATATGCTGCGGGGGCAATTCTATACATCCTGAGGTCTTTACTTGCCAATACCACAGCAATGATGCTTAAAGTTAAGCCCGGTAAGCCATAGCAACACATGCCTACAAGCGACAGGATGCCTAAAACCAACACGGCTGTAGCATTGGGAAGGTTTTGCTGATGATTCTGAGGGAAAATATTTGCTGGTTCCATTTATATCTGGTGTGTAATTATTTTATAAATATAATTAATGACAACAATAAATGAAGTGACTGTAAAAAAATATATCAGCACCATTGCCCCATGCCTGAAGCTGAATAAAAGGTGCAGGCATAAAAAGATAAGTAATGCCGCAATAAAAACTCCCGGTGGATATATGTGCCAGCTTTGAGCCAAATTGCCACGCAGCAGCGCTATAAGCGAACGTTGCAGGCCACAGCCCGGACAGTCTATATGCAGCAAGGTTTTGGAAGGACACTGCAGCATATGCTGTTCCAGGAGGTTTATAGTATGCTGGTACATAAAGCAGCGCTGTTTAAATAATTATATCTGGGCGGGCTTGTGCTTTTCGCGCTCAGCTATTATTATGGGGTGTGCTTCTTTATAAATGTCCTGTAAAATACCTAACAACCTTTTTATCTCTTCTTTATCTTTTTTCTCTTTGCCCAGATATTCTATTTGTGCCAGATGCTCATACATATCCCGCACTTTTACCACGCTTACACTTGATTTGAGAAAATGTGACTGTCTGTATATAGCTTCATAATCATCAGTATCGTTTATGAGGCCGGCAAGTTTTTCCAACCCTTCGGGCATGGTTGTTAAAAAGATCTCTATTACATCATATATATAGGAAGAATCATCATCAGATATATCGTACAAGAAACTAAGATCCACTAAAGCTTTCATATCTGCATCATCATTTATTACGTTAGTAAAATTATTTTTTTCTTTGTCTTTTGTCAATTTTATTATTTGATGGTATAGATCGTTAGGCTCAAATGGTTTTGAAATAAACCCAGACATACCTGCTTCGAAACATTTTTCAGCCTCACCCTTCAACGCATCGGCAGTCATGGCAACGATCGGTGTATCATTTTTCATTACCTGCCTTATATAGCGTGTGGCTTTGTAGCCATCTACTTCGGGCATCTGCAGATCCATTAGTACAATATCAAAAGACTGCTGTTTCATTTCATCTATAGCTTCCCTGCCATTGTTGGCTATGGTGATCCTGGCACCCTGTTTCTGAAGTGTATTCTTAACTACTTTCTGGTTTATTATATTATCTTCCGCTACAAGTACTGTTATGCCCAGCAACAGGTTTTTCTTTTTTTCTTCACTTACTATCACAGCGTCTGTTACCTGTGTGCTCACTTCGTATGATATCTCGAAAGAGAAGGTAGAACCCTTACCCAGTTCACTTATTACAGATACATGACCATGCTGCAGCTCTACCAGTTGTTTTACAATTGCCAGGCCAAGACCTGTGCCTCCGTATTTGCGCGATTTGTTTTCGTTGTTTTGTGTAAAGCTTTCAAAAATATAATCCAGCTTATTTGCCGCTATTCCTATACCGGTATCAGATACATCTATTCGCAAACGCATGTGATCCCCTTTTTTATCAGTACAAGATACGCGTACATCAACAGAACCTGTGGATGTAAATTTTATTGCATTGCCTACCAGGTTAATAATTATCTGCTGCAAACGCAATGAATCGCCTACAAGGTATTCAGGTATTCCCGGCTCAAACACAAGGTTCATTTTCACCATTTTTTCCTCCGCTTTGAGCTGTAGTGGGTAAATGGATTTTTTAATGACATGCGCTACCTTGAAAGAAGAGTGTTCTAAAAGGAATTTACCGGCTTTGATCTTTGAGAAATCGAGGATATCATTTATGATAACAAGCAGGTTGCGTGCAGATTCCTGTATATTTTCAACAAACTCTCTTTGCTCCTGGTTTTGCTGTGTGCCCATGAGCAAGTTGCTCATACCTATGATACCATTCATAGGTGTTCTTATCTCGTGGCTCATATTTGCCAGGAAAGATTCTTGTGCAGCCTTTGCCTTTTCTGCTTCGCGTTTAGCGGCCA
>JABDEZ010000064.1 GCA_013286835.1 Bacteroidota bacterium | reverse complement strand
AGGTTGCTGCACCATTCATGTCGTCCTCCTGAATGTACTGGTCTTTTACTGCGTTAATCGCTACTGTTCTCTTTTGTTGTAGCATGTTGATGTCAAAAGTAATATCATCTATTCCGGGAGCATTTTGTTGGGCATTAATGATGTCTTGATCTTTGCTAAGTAGTGGATACATTTTTTCAAAAACTGTCCATACTTGCTGGCTCAGCTTTGAATTCTTTAATAAGACAGGTTTCAGATCTATGCTTTCCAACTTTATCCCTGAATTGAGTAAGGCAATCAATGCAGCATCAGAAAGATAGTTTACTGAAGATAGCGCCTTTCTTAGCTCATCACCTGAGGAACTGTTATTTATTATTTGCCGTAAATTATTCGTATTGCCGCCATCAATATTTTTTGCCAGTGAATCTATAGTGTATTCATAGCTATTTATATCGGCAACATTATTCTGCGTCTGCTTAGCAATAAATTGCACATACGAAGGACCAAACGTTAAATCCTGGCAGCAACTGGTTCCATATGTAGCGCAAGCAGCGGCATCCGCAATTAAACTTATACTTGTAAAAACTGCTGAACTACAGGAAGGACAAGTTACCGTAAAGGTTGGGTCAGAACCGCTTCCTGTAAATTCATTGTAATTAAATCCACCAGGTGGATTTACTGATGAAGATACAATATCAAGCTTGCTAGATGTCGAGCTACAACTCATACATGAACCGGAAGGCTGTTGAAATCTGTTACCTGCCGGGTGTGTACCTGATCCCTGATTATCCAGCAAACCGTGCGATGAGCTTGTACCCCAAACAGATATGCCTCGGTAATTGCTGCCCGTAAGATCATTACATAATAATTGAGTACCCGTGTTATTCTGGTAAGCTGCTATACCGGCATCGGTAGAGATAGAATTCTTATAGATGGTATTAGTCAATTCAGAGATCGGGTTTGGTGATGAAACAGAATAGTTGCCAAAAGGCTGACTAGTAGTACTTATAGGCAGTACATCTGCATTTGTATTATTCAATACTAGTCCATAAGACATTTTGGGGTAATTAGTGCTGAAATAGCTTGGGCTGGAAAGTCCTATGGTATTCTTATATATCCAGGCACCTTGTGCCTGGCTGAAGTACACACCAAATGGAGAAAGATCGAAGTTGCTGGATGTAGCGGGAGGAGCAGGATACATTAATGGGCTGCCAATCATAGTAACAGGGCTGTTATTCTGAAAGACCACGCTATTAATATTAGAAAATGACGCACAGCGCCAGTCATTATTGAATTGGCTATTTTCAATAAATGGCGCTACAAAGAATGAACTCTGGCCGTCGTTTGACATATCTATACCACGTGTAAGGTTATTGAATTGGCAACTGTTAACATGAAACCCGGCATTCAAGGCAGTAATACCTACGCCAAGAAGGTCTGGGTCAGGATTAAATCCTGAAGAAAATATATTTTCAAATATACAATTGTTAAAATTCATCCCTTGCACAACATTCGTGGTACCGCTCCAGTCACCTACCCATACTCCTCTCTGTGATCCAAACCTACGCGGCGTAGATGCTGTATTATCTGTATAGTGATTACTATGCAAGTACTGGTCTGCATAAATATGGCAATTGGTAAATGATGAATGCTGAGTATGACTATAGGGCAATATCTTTATTCCGGTGACACAATTATGGAAGCTAGTATGGTCCGCATACACAAGACCTCCGTCATTGTCATTGTCATAGTCATAATCGGGTGAATCAGACCCATCATAATATTGCCCACCAATGTGTACGCCAACATAAGCATTTTCAATAACTGCGCCATTTCTTAGTATTACTATTCCATCCTGGCCAGTAGCGGTAGTAAGGCTCAAAGGCGATGATGGTGGGTTTTGCCGGACATTTTCGCCAACTCCTTGTACACTAATGCATCCCCAAAGTGAGCCACAGCTATTCGTAATAGTAGAATTATCTACTATTAACGCACCACCTTGCTTTACCGTAATATTTTTATCCCGGGACATATTGATGACACTCCCACCTGAAATGACAAGGGTTGCACCGCTTTCAATTACTATCGATTTTTGCTGGTCTTTTGTTATGGCATTCCAAGATGTCGGTGTTGTTCCGGTAATATCATCAACCGAAATTGCATCAGTTGGATCATCCCAGTTCCAGTTTGGAGGCAATTCAGTTTCCCAGAGCCCACGTCCGTATGTTGACGCATATAATTTTCCTGTGCAGCGGTTGATCTCTAAGCTTGTAATAAACGAGTTGGGCAGATTCATAGAAAAACATTGCCACGAAGCATCGGCAGTCTGTCCACCAAAATTATCTACTAACCTTGCGTACACACCAACATCTGTACCTGCAAACAAGTAATGGGACTGTTCATCATATAAAAGGGTATTCACAGGTCCATCGGGCAAACCGTCAGAATAATCAGTGAACGAATGGCCGGCAGTTGTTGACACCATAACGCGGTGTGTACCGGTTCCAGGAACTCCCAGATACCAAGCTCCTCCTGCCCAAACCCTTTTTTCAAGACCACTTGTACGTGGATCAACAGCTATATCTAAAAAATTAGCTCCCGTTGTATTGGGGTATCGTATCCAACTTGATCCCCCATTAGTGGTAACTGCAAAATCACCATCTGTATTAAAAAAACCGCTCCTGTTTAAGTAGGCAATAAAGAAGTTGGCATCATAAGGGTCTGGTTGAAAAGACATTATATTACCATCAGAATTGGATACACCTGAACCACTTGGCCAGCCGCTGGTTCCCGAAGTCATGTTGGTAAAACTAGACGTTCCAGGGTTGTAAGAAAATATATTAGCATATGGAGAGTATGTAGAAGTTACAGTATTGTATTGATTACCAATAATGTATTCGCCATTAATTGTAGTTTTTATTCTTTGAAAAGGAGTGGATGCGATTTTTAACCCACCAGTTACAGTTAATGGCCCTCCTCCTCCATTAAGTGAGGTGAATTGTATTGTATTTGTTGAATTCCGTTTTCCTATACCTGTAAAATAGCCGTCTCCGATAGCACTGGCAGACCATGAATTAAAATTAGATTGGTTGCTCGTTGGAAAACCATTGTCATGTGCACCAACTATTATATTCCCATTCCGTAACGAGGAGCTAACGCTATATTCAATACTGCCGTTATAACAATAGGCTGGCGTTGTTGTTGTCCCACTTGTAACATCAACAAGAGTCCCTGGTGATATGCTCGTAAAACTGCTTCTTTTTGAAAGTCCTCCGTCATCACCAATAAAAATATTTTCGTAGCCTGGGTTGGTAGGATCCTGTAATATTTTGATACATCTTACATCATTATGAAGAACAGAAGCATAAACGGATGTTAGAGTTCCAGAGCTAAGGTCAAATTTATTAATAAAATTGTCGTTCCCAGTAAAATCGCCACAATAAGCACTATTCTTGTCAAGGGCATCAATTGTAAGTTGTCCAGGATTCGCGTCGGTATAGCCACTTGTATATACGGTAGACCAGGTACTGCCATCAAATGTTTCTATATAGCTTTGACCATAATTGAAATCATATGTAACGATTCCGGGTTGTACATATAGCAAATTACTGGCACCTGACGCCGGTGTAGTTGCCAAGTTGATATAATCAAAATAAGGTGTTGTTACAGAAACGTCATCAATAGTTATATTGCCATCCGATGGAGTATAACTACTGGTTGTCTGGCCTACAAATACCAATCTGCTGCAATAATTATCGATACTACTCGTGCTTGGAGGTATACCTACCGGCAAGGTATAAGTGGTTGGTGATGAGGTCGCTACGGCTAAATGGAAAATATTTCTGCCGCTGGTCAGCGAATTATCACAATCAGTATTGTATGGGTCTACAGGGTCACGCATGATAACATCAATGATGGTATGCGGGGGAAGGGATACTGTAAATGAAACAGTGTAATTTGTAGCCATGTAATCTCCGGGGATCGCAGCATCAAAACAACCTGCACCTGAACCGCCAGTTCCACTATTATTGAATTCCATATCCTGGTTAGCAGAAGAATATTGCCAAACAGGACTGATGGACCCAGGAGGATTTGTGAGAATCCACCCAGCTCCCGGGGGAGAGCTAAAATTGCCATTCTGAATAACATTTAAACTAGAGTTAAGAATAGAACTTGTTAAATCAATTGGCATACCCGGTACAGAAGTGGTTGCATTAGGAATATGATACAGTTTAGCTGTTGTATTGTATTGCTGGCCAGCTATGCGGTTTTGTGTTACAAACATATCGCCGACCGATCCAGGTAGAAATTCCATATCTCCAAATCCGGATGAGCGTGAACTAAGACCTGTCGAAGGCATGTGTGTAGTCAGATCGAATAAAGAGATAATCGAAGCAGGTAGATTATAAGTGCTTGA
The DNA here is from genome assembly GCA_013286835.1 of Bacteroidota bacterium. Lineage (GTDB taxonomy): Bacteria > Bacteroidota > Bacteroidia > Chitinophagales > Chitinophagaceae > JABDEZ01. Next base: position 12,518 of record JABDEZ010000064.1, on the reverse strand, counting down.
CATCCCTGTCACATCTATTCGGGCAACTTGGTATTCTGTTGTAAAAAAAACGTAATTGGGGTTAGCTGGATCTCGACTTACTTTAATGTCATTAATAATGTCACCTGGTATCCAAGTAATATTTAATGGGGTTCCTGACAGTCCATCAACTACAGTCCAATTATTACCATCATCAAAAGAATAAAATAGGCCAAATGTTCTTGTTGCATCATAAATATAGCTAAACTTTGCTGAGTAAAAATAACCAGGATATCCAACAGATATGTATATTTTATGGGGTGATGAGTTATAATCCACATCAAAATGAGCAACGCCGATACCACTTATCGTTGAATTATTGTCTGTAATGCAAGCCCATGAATTACCTCCATTGGTTGTTTTCCATAATCCTCCAAATTCATCCGCCGCATAAATCTCTGTATTATCACTAGGATTAACGCTAACGCTCGTAATTCTGCCCAAGTAATGCCCGCAGTTTATAGGCCCTATAAACATCCATCCATATGTATTGTCTGTTCCGCCAGATGAGCGGGTTTGAATATTGGCCTGTAATTCACTATAAGCCTTGCCGCAATCGGTCGCATTGGTTTCTCCTATGGTAGTCCCGCTAGTAGTTTTCTGCTGTGTGTTTTGATATATCTTTGCAGCCTTCGCTTTATTAAAATCATGAAGCTTACCAGATTGGGCATCTAATCGTGGTGCCCAAAACATTTTCCACCTGGTATAGTTCATGTATTCACCATCTTCGCCTGTGTCTATGTTTCCCGGAACAGCAAATAAACTATCGCAGTATTTTGCAATCTGAACAAATGTTAAGGTAGGATCATCTGCTTTGCTGTGCCATGCAAGTGCTAGACGTCCATTTGGTTTGCCTTCTGATTTCTCTTCATTTTCTTCTTTAGTTGGAATTGCTGTTTTTGATATTGGATTAGATATCGCACTGGTTGTTTTTACCTGTGCATATGATTGTAAAGACCCAATGAGCAGAATCGAGGCCAGTATTGCCTTACCTTGGTTAATTGATCGTTTTTTTTTCATAAAATTCGATTGAAAAAATTAGGAATAGGTTGATAAAACATCAATACATAAACACATGAAATATCTAACAATTTAAAAACTATATTTAATAAGTGCAAGAAAAAGTAAAAAAAATTAATTAGTTAACATTGAATGAATGGGCTTTATAACTACAAAATTTAAAACACTATATTATTTGTGTAAAAGGTGCTATTCCTAACTTTTAATTAACCTAAAGGCTATTTCTAACGTACATATTTCAGCACGCATCCGGCCTCTTTCTTAATGTCGCCAGCCATCTTATCCTCTATGGTATCGTTTATGGTCGGATGTTCTGAACAGCCGTTTTGTTCGGTGATTCGGAGTCTGGTAACTGCGCTTTTCGCAAATTGGGCAAGCTCCTCTTTCAAGTAGATTAGCCCTTTTGCCTACACGCTAGTGTCAACCTCCTCCGTCGATATCTTAGTGGCTGCGGAACACAGGAGCATCGAGGCACGAGATTGCGGAGCCCGCCACCACCGTCATGCTGTGTAGGGCGGGGGGCTGGGAGCGAGGTACGAGCGAAAGCACCAGCAAGACAGCGTGACTACCATGGCCCCGCAGACATGGCAATGCCCTGTGCGGCGGTGTTGCACGTTACACAGAGAACCCAATGACAATTAATTTGATTGAAGAACTATTACCAGTTCTGTATTTGATATTTTTCTGCGATACGCTGGGTACCCATTTAGATTTAGATGTTACAATTGGTATTGACACAAATGGTGAATTGAATTTTTCACACTATCCCAATTTGATAAGTACCAATGCAATTACTACAAATAGTTATCGATTAAATTGGCATAGACATTATTTTACAATAAAACTGAAAGGCACAGACAATGATTCGTTAGATAGCTTATTGCAGGAAAATATTGAGGGATTTCCAACAAACTCCAAAATCGGAAATCCATTTCTACAACTAGATAAAGTTAGCCAGGCATTAGTTTACGCCGACCTAAGGAAACAACTTTCTTAGAATTATTAATGGTGGTGTAGATTTTGCGGGCGAATCTGTCGACTTCATACAATATTTTATGAAACTTATTAAATGATAGCCTATAAATTGAAAGTTTCCTTTGCTTTTTTCCAATTTTTTTTCATAATTGGCCTACTAACTGAAGTTTCCCCATTTGAAGGCTCGCCGGAAAAATGACAGAATTTTTCAGGATATTCAGCGTCGCCATATTTACTCCATGATTTAAACGCTTCATAGCATATAGGTTTCTCTACGTTGAATGGAATTTCAACGCGAGTTCTTATGCAATACCCATGCGCAACAGGTGAAGGCTTATTAATTTTGGGTGATCCCGCATTTATATGGTCAGCGTGTTTACTTTGGTTTTCATTTTCTGTTTTTACTGGTGACTTTATATAAGAAAAATCTTCTGCATTATGAAGAATGGACTCAATATCTTTCCATGCTTCTTCATAAACAGTCTTATCATTATCATCATTCTTGTCTATTAATATCCCCATTTCCTTGTTATTAACCTGTGAGAATTCATACAGGTTCATGGAAGTTATGATCATCAATTTTTCATTCAAATAGCATTTTGCATGTAGATTTTTCGAAAAATATAATCTTACATATTTTAGTTCCTGTAGAAATCCCATTTCTGACGGGCTTAGTTCTTGCTTGCCAAATATTATTCTTACATCAATCTTTTCTCGCTCCTTATCGTTTAATAGCTCTTTCATGTTATCTGACAATTTAAGATATGGGCTAATAATATACACCTTCTCCTTAGCGTCCCGAATTAATGAGTCTAACGTTGATGAAATTGACGATGTTCTTAAATATTTGGACATAGGTATATTTTAAGATGATTAGAGTTTTTCAAATTAAGAAACTTCACTTAAAAATGAGATTAGAATAAATGATTTCCATGTGGATAAATAGTGTCGCAAGATGTAAACGAACGATTCCGGAATGTGACAGGTCTTCCTTAGGTTAGCCTTATGGAACAATTCGTAGCATATTTCAGGGTCAGCACATCTCGTCAAGGTTTATCAGGATTAGGTTTAGAGGCGCAGAGAAATTCCGTTATATCATTTTTGAATAGTCGCCCATTACTTGCAGAGTTTACTGATGTAGAGACTGGCAAAAGTGATAATCGTCCCCAATTACTTAAAGCTATCGACCTAGCTAAACAAACAAATTCAACCCTTGTAATTGCTAAACTTGATCGGCTATCTCGCAATCTTACTTTTATATCAATGAGGATGGATGCAAAAACCAAGTTTGTATGTTGTGATATGCCCGACGCTAACGAACTAACCATTAGTATCTTTGGAGCACTCGCGCAATGGGAGCGCCAGCGTATTTCTGATAGAACCCGCTCCGCCCTACAAGCATTAAAGACAAGAGGCAAGAAACTTGGTAGCCCAACCAACTTTACGGAAGAAGTAAGAAAGATGGGACCTATAAAGAACAAATTGATAGCTGATAACAATCCCAACAATCAAAAAGCAAGAAAGGTTATAAACCTACTTCATAAGAATGGAAAATCATTGCGAGAAATCGCAACAGAATTGAACGAAGCCGGATTTAGAACTTCACGAGGAAATGAATTTGGAGCAGAACAGGTAAGGAGATTGACAGCTAAACCTGGAACAGCATAATGATTACGAATTATTATTTTAACTGAAGATTACGTTTGAACAAAGCCAATAACATTAAATCTCGAGGTTATAGGTATGGTCGTCATGATTATGCTCATCCGTGTGGAGAATATCCACAGAATCCAGCATACCTCATTTCTCGCTTTTGATGAGTCTTTTCGAAGTATCAGTATGGCAGAAAACAAGTTCATCATAATGGAGTATATTTTGCAAACCCCAATAAGAGTTTCTTCCTAATCGTAATTGAGCACCTTTTCTTGCGCTACAGTCGACTCAATTTTATTGCTGAATTAATCGAAATTTTAGCCTATGGAATTGAACGGAAGGCTCTGTGACGATTGTGTTTTTTGTATAGTTACAGCAATATGCATATAAAATTATATTTAATATTTGCTGGTATCAATTTTTTGTGTTTTTCAATATTCTATATCTCGTTTTTGAAGTTAATTTCATAACAAATTGTTAAGTCGCTATTGAATATTTGAAAATTAACTTCTATGTTTGTCTTAACATGTATAAATAAAATAAATGAAGGTAGTTATACTTCTGTTTTTGCCTTATTTAATTTCTCCTTTCTCATTAAAGGGTAAGGAAGAGAATCCACAGGTTGTAACTCAAGGCTCACGCTATCTTACCTTCAAAATAAAAGCTGTCGAAAAGTACAACAGCTGTGTGGAAAAGCAATAAAAGAAACAACAAAAGAAACTTAAAAACAAGGAACATCAGTTTGCAGACAAACTAAAGGGCACTGATTACGTCTCGTTTGCCAGGTACAAGCACCAAAAACTTTGTTACGATTCAATAGACCACCGGATGAATGCTGACAGTGAGAGAATGACTGGCAGAACCAAGTCACCTAAGAACTCGATTATGGACAACCTTCAAGTTGTTGCATTCCGTGCAAAATATGCTAGGCTATCAAGATTTGCAGTAGCTAATTGTTTAAAAAATGTCATAGGTTATTTAGTTTTCAATACATAATAAAAATTACAATATTAAGTCAATGTTGCCTATTTTATAAAACACTTATTATTAATTAAAAAAAATTGAATTTATGGCTCTAATTCCACTTGATGACGTTAACACAGATGACGGATGTATACAAAGACTTTTACTGGCAGAAGCCAGGGGGCCTAAAGCATCGGGTTATGATTTTGATGAGACAAAAACAGTAATTCAGGCTATGATAGCTGTTTTACAAAACCGCGTTGGCTACAACAGTCCATCTAAATTTTGTGCACCCAGGGGCTCTTCATTAAGAATGAATTATGTAACCGCAGTATGTGCGGGTGGTGCTCAACAGTTTAGAGGATTTTCTCTAGATTCAAACGGGGATGTTGCTATTGCACAGCCGCAGCTTGATACAATCAATGGCATTTTAACCCTCGCACAGCAGGGTGATACGGATTGTGTTAGTCACATTAACATGATTGTAGGATATAGTAAATCATCAGTAGCAGATCCGTATAGTGGTATCCCTTCCGTTATTGACGGAAATCAAGTTTTGCGCGGTGTGTATGGCTGGCGCACGGCGGGCTCGGGTACTGGCGGAGGAACCTATGTACAAATACCGGCGGGCAATAATCCATCAGGGGTTTTACAGGGCATACAATTTACGACAATAATAGATGAATCCTCCGCACGACAGATTAGAGCACTTATTGACCAGCTTACCGCTCTATCGAACGTAAGAAGTTTTATTGGCTATCAAACCCCCGATCATAATTTCAATGGTCGTATTTTAATAATTCAGGATATAGATGAATTTTACTCGGTAAATAAAACAGACATCCTAAATGAAATTCTGCTACCGGATGGAAGGTACCTTATTGACGTAAGGCGACAAAGTATCGGTTTAAAAGTCAGACCATTTATTATTGGCAAAGATGGGTCTTCCTTGTTGGATCTGACGGACCATCTAATCCCTCCGCTACCAGATATGTCAAACAACGCCTCTAGTTATGATATTGCCCGCATTAACGAATCAAACCCATTGGCTAAAAGTCTTTCTTCCGTAGCAGCTAACTGGACCAACGCTTGCGATTTAGGAATGACTCCTCCTAATAATTGTGCTCATTATCTTTCCAATGCCTTTATTAAAGCCGGTTATACTGAGTTGTTACGTAAAAACAGTGAAGGCTTAGGAATATTTAATGCGTGGTGCGACAGCCTTGCTACCCCACCAAATAAAAATGATAATGCACGCCCGATACGAGCAAAGGAAATGTGGACATGGTTTAAACAGATGAAAACGTCTGAGCAGACAACCATACCGTCTAACCAAGGCTTCTGGGCCGTATTCCAATGGGACCCTTCTTATTCAGGTGGCCACGTATTAGTTTATGATTCTAATACTAAGCTTGTATATGGCACTGGTGCGTATTGGGGGTGGCAAAATCAATATTTCTATAAATGGTAAATAGAAAAGATACTCGGCAATTGCATAACTGTAGTCAGAAGCAAGTATTTTTTGCCTGCAGGGAATATTATTTCCAAACATTTTTTTTGACGCATTAAAATCAGCAGACTTTTATGGGCCTCGATCGTCGCAAATTTATCAGAGTAACAACTCTTGCGTCAGCAACATTCCTCCCGGTTATCAGAACCTTGGCAAGATCTGTAGCAAAAAACACAGACGTAGACATTGAGAAAACATTTAATGAAAATTTCTACAGTCTTGATTTTCATTTTCTGGACAAAAACTTACTAAATCTGCACTATTACTTTATTAACGTGCAAAGAAGCTGTAACTATTTAAAGCCAATCGATGAGAACAAACCTTCTTTTATGATTGTGAGACTTCCGCAAATGCACATAAGCGAAAGAGGATTTTGGAAAGAGGATTGGCAACACAAGAATTCTCCTGAAGCGCATCTATCTGGCTATTCTTATCTCGCTTTCGAGATGTGGTCGGTGCATAAAGAGGTAAGGAAAGGCAAACCGGAAATCCATAAACACACGGATAAACATCTGCCGTTTTCAATCAAAAATGTATTGGATTGGAACAATGAAAAATACTTCAAATTAATAACATTAGTTGAATGGTTTCGTTTAAAAAAAAATACGATAGAAGAATTTGAATTTGCAGACCTGGTTAACGATTGCGGGAACTTTAAAACAAAAAAGCTGTGGAACAAGCAAACTTCGGGAATAGAAAATTACATTGAAAGATCGCATTCTGAACTGGAAGGATTTACTAAATACAAATCAATAATAGCAACCTTGTTAGACGGTAATAACGGCTCTGAGTTTATGCCAGTTACCTTTTTTGAAGTACCGCAGAGCTTGGTTTTGGTTCCCATCACAAGAGGTGTAGATGGTAATCTATCAGCTGACGTAGAAAAAAGATTTTGGGATAACAAACTGACAGAAAATGACAAGGAGCATCGTAGCTATTACAGCAAATACGAAATATGGAATAACACACTTTTTTACAAAACAGAAATAAATGAAAAAAATACAAGTGGGCAGGATAAATATATAATTAGTGCGCCTTCTTTCAGAGCAATTGGAGTAATAAGCAAAGACCTCACTGTATGCGTCAGTGAACGGAAATGTGAAGATCAGACAAGTGCATCGAGAGACATTCTTCCATCATTATTAGACAAAGTAGAATTGTCCTTTTTGACACAATGGGCAAAAGAAAATATAAAAGGTGGAAATGACTTTACTAAAAAAGATTTTGATATTATAGAGCTTAATGGTTTCTTTTTTACAGGACTCGGTATTATTACCCATTTGCACTATTACAATGTTGAGAATAAACCGTCTTGTATTGACCTTATAGAATACGAGCACAAAATAATTGAAGGCAGAGATATATTTATCAAGGTAGCACGACTCGGTTACAATACGAAAACCGGGCAGAAATACAAGCATGTTATAGAGGGTCGAAGAAGGATATCGGTAAAAGGGGATGAGCCAGTCGACATAGGGAAATATTTTCCGGAAGAAGCAACGTCTTTTATAGAGCTAAAGCAGTATTGCGAATGCATAGATAAATCAATTAGCTATGTTGACCTGCCCGATCAGTTCGATTCACCGGACAATACCTGGGAAGCTGAAATGAGTAAAAGCCAGTTTCAGTTAATGAGCAATTTTCAGGTCACGCCCAATGGTATAACTGCCCCGGCGATCGATGATAATACTTTGCCGAACTACAGGCGTTGCGCATACCAATCACTTACTGTTACAGAGAAAAAAAGAATACCCATCAAATGTCTGCAGTCGCATGTGTTAGATCAAAATATTTGCGAGCTTGAACATAATGCGCTGTGGTTTTGGCCGGTTTCGGAAGATATTACTTCGGGTAGCGGCGATACATTAGTACCACTGAAGTCATACGTGCATTGCGAGTACGAAGCAGTTGATTGGGAAAATAAACCTGTGAAAGGGGCAACTCCTTTTATGTTTATCAGGGCTTCCCTTTTAGAGTGTTCTTCCGACCAAGCCTTCTGTAACACAAAGTTTGATAGTAATTACAGCGTTTCTAAAAATCTAATTAAGGCATTCGCCAACTATTTCCAGGGCGAGATTGATAGCACCGGTGCTATAGAGATAGCACAACAGGTCTTTTTTAATCGGAGGAAAACTTTTTTATATGGCCAATCTGTCGCATTTGCTACTTCACTGAAAGATTCAAATACAACAGGTAAAAAAAATGAGTCTAGGAATAAACCAAATGTTCTTGAAACGGATTTTATTGATACGTACTTTGTTGTTCGTAACCCCAAATACAATGGACAGTGCATCCCGTCTCAAAAGATAAAATACATTCTGCTTCCACAACTATTACGAATAAAGGGTTACAGCGATCAGCTCACAGGACGAATCAATGAAAAAATATCACAGGTATTTGAGCCGCATGAAAATTACATTGCCTGTAAATACAACACTAATAAAGACTTCCAACATCCGCGAACGCTTGAGGTAATACGAAACTATGGAACATTGATAATGGCCCACACAGATGGGTTTATGAACCGATTAGCTCCGAGAAAAATTAATGGCGTACAAGTTTCCTTCAAGCATGTAGAGGAAAAAGCTAATGATAAGTACCAGGAAGTCAAAGATGCTTTACATAACGCGAAAGACAAACTTGGCAACCTTGTTGTTCCCGATATTGTTCCTGATACTATATCATTTGGAACTTTCGGAATTACTGTACCCAAAGATATCAATAACTCTATCCTGCAGGGAAAAACAATATTAAATAAAGGTGCTGATACGCTTAACCGAATTGCCAGTTTCAACCCACGTGAATTATTAAGAGGCAAGCTGTCTGATGTTTGCGGTCTCGACCTCACCGCAATCCTTGATGAGCTCATTCCTGCTACTGACGATAATAACCAAACTCCGCTATTTCAGCTAAATAAACTTGCTAACCAGGTAACAAACGACATAACAGGAAGCAAGGTTTACCGGCAAATTCAGGCAGATATAAATGCAGTAAAAGATACAATCAGTAACCTGCAGCAAGAATATCAGGCTATTGCTTTACAAATAAATGGTAAAGAGCAAGAGTTTGTCGGCTACGTAAAACAGCTAAGTGATTATATACCTAATGATGACCAGTTAAATAACTTAGTCAAAAATATTTTTGAACAGATCAAGGTCCGCGCATTTGATTTTGCCTTAGAGGAAATTGATTTTAATCCGGATGAAGTAAAGAGCGCTATCGATCAAAAAGTTGTAGCTATAAAGGGCTTTGTCGGACAGCAAACGATGATCATATCTGCTGAAATTCAGCAAATGCAAACTGATTTTCAAAACATATTGCTGGCCATTCAGCAAGAGCAGCAAGTAGTGATCGATGAGTTAAGTAAACCAATATTTAACAATTTGAATTATAAGCTTAATGAGCTTATAACAAACAATACGTTTAAAGATATTATTGACGGCTATACAAGCTTTATAAATAACGATGCTGTTTATAAGGCTTTTCTCGCCGACAGGTATGATTTGATTAGCCGTACAGTTACTTTAATTGCATTAAAAACAAGCGCCGGTGATGATATATATCTGAACACTGAGACCGCATCCTTTGAAAAGCAAGGTGAAACATCGCAGCAGGTCAAATTTATGGGAATGGATATTGGCGATGTACCTAAAAGTGGAGTTTTGCAAATACAGAAACATCTGAACGATCTATCCAGGCTCATTGCCAAAAACATTTCCGGAGGGAATTTCCAAACGGCGGTGGTGCAACAACTGCAAGCTGGCTATTACAAAGCATGTAAAGACGCTGAAACCTTATTCTTGAGCAGCCTGAACGGATATGCCAACGATGTGCTTGGCAAGACTATTCGATCAATAACTGACTGGTTAAGTTCATTTGATACACTTTTTAATCAGGCGATTTCCGATCAATTATCTCCCGCAGCCCAAGATGCTTGTTTGAAAATAAAAGCCTTAATTATCAGGATATCTCCGTACGTAGATGTTTTAAGAAAGATAGATCCATACTTTTACTATACAGAGCAGCAAAGGCTGCAAGAAGTAATAAGAGATGTACGGTCTACATTTACAGAAGAGTATCAGGGTGCATGCGCTGCCATCAATGAAGAGATTAAAAAGCAATATGACAATTTATATATACCCATATACAATACTTACATTTCTTCAATTTATAACCTTAATCAGCAAAATACAGATTGGCAAAAGGCTGTAGGTGATTTGGCTATTGGTTCGATCACCCAACAACAATATAATGATATACTTACAAAGTATAACGTAGCGCGAGATTTGTATAGCGCTGCAAAGCAGGCATATGGCACTAATAATAGTAATATAGTAAACGCATTAAAAGACACCACTAAAGGACAAATTTTAAATTATATTGGCCAATTAAATCCAGAATTAGGCAACCAACTCAAAAATATTTATGATAAGATTTATGGTACTAACGGTTTGCTTGAAAATATTAATAAACTTAAGCAAGCTTACATAATTAAGTATAAAGGTTATTTAGATTACGTAAAAAGTGAAGGAGGCAAAGCGGAAGACAGCATTTATGATGCAATTGATAATTTCATTGCAGACCATGGAGATGAAATGGAGTTGGTAGTTGAAGCCCAAAATCTTCTAAAATTACTAACTTCTATACGGCAGCAAGATTTAACTTATACGTGGAGCACAACCAGTTTCAGAGACGTTAACCTTGGCATAGTTACTTTTAAAAAGTTCTCAGACCCAGCCACCACTTTAAAGGTAAATGTTAAGGCCACCACCTATTTTACACCAGGTAAATTTCCATCGGTCATTGAACGCGTATCCACTTATTCTGAAAACATCGTCAGCAACTTCGGCATTGGGTTTTTAAGCATACTAACCATTAGTTTCAGCGAAGTGAGCTTTGTCAGCGGATCAAATACACCTACTCACTTTGATGTTAAAATAAAAGACGTAAAGTTTGACGGAGCATTATCATTTGTTCAGGCATTCCAAAGTTGGCTGCAAACTATAGGTAAGGGGCTAATATTAATTACAGAGCCCGATAATGTTGGATTAGGTTATTCATTGCAAATTCCCTCTATTCAGACCCCGGGTTTTAGTTTCTTCAATCTTTCGCTAAATTTTGACTTGAGGCTATATTTCGACACAAGGCCCATGAGGTTTGGTTTTTCACTCGCGACCGCTGAACAGAAATTTGGCATTGCCGTTTACATCTTCGCCGGCTTCGGTTTTTTTAGGATTGCAGCGACACCCAAACAGGGAATAGTAGAAATAGAGGCTGCTTTAGAGGCGGGGGCATGGGCCGGTATAAGCATAGGTCCAATATCAGGCGAAGTAAAGCTGGCCTTTGGATTTTACTATCGAAAGAATGAATTTGGCGTACGTATAGAAGGATACATTGTTGCCGAAGGCCGGTTATCAGTATGGATACTCGAAGTGTCGGCACGTATTTATCTGGGTGTAATCAGCCAAAGCAGCTCGGTGGAGGGGCAGTGTACCGTTACTTATTCCGTAAAACTGGGCTTTATCAGCCGATCTTTCTCAGGCACATTTCATAAAACTATTGCCGGTGCAAAGAGTAATAAAGCAGATACAGCTGAAAAACTGGCAATTTTTCACCGACAACAGCAAGATTATATGCGTAGCCGGCTTGCAAAACCAAAGTCAATAACTCAATTAGAAGCCATCGCTGAGCTACAGAAGTTAAATCGTTTATATGCTGTTCCGGAACGCAGTGGGGAATTACCTGACGTTAAACCTGTTACAAAAGAAAATTGGAAAAAATTCATTGAAACTTTCTAACTAAATATTGGATCATGCCAACAGATATTCAAAGCAACTTTCTTGGGAAGATAGTACCTAATGGATTTAATGTTGAAGGCAAAATGCATAAAGTATGTTTTTCGTTGTGCCTTAGCATAAATCCCGATTGCACTTTACTTGCAGATCCGGCACATTATAATGATTTTTACACCTCAGTGTTAGCATTAAAAAATATCTCTTTTAACGCTGTACCAAGTGTAAAAATTAATGGCGGAATTGATGCGACCGTTAAAAATTTTAGTAGAAGCGACCGTCCCCTGAATTTATATAAACAGAATCTTGTTGATAGCCCCATTACTGATTGGAGCTCTTTAAAAAACGAATTATGGCAGGCAATATTTCCCGAATTACCAGTTAATAAAACTGAAAAATATCGGAGAAAAATTATTGGAAACGCCGTTGAAAATTTCTACGATTCCCTTGCGCATGTTGCAGCATTAAGGAAATCATTGAAAAATGGAGATGTAGTATTCGCGCAAAAAACGAAAAATGAACAAAAATCCTTCATAAGAGATCAAATATTGTCGTTGAAAAAAATTAATACTCCGTCACCCCATTTT
>JABDEZ010000063.1 GCA_013286835.1 Bacteroidota bacterium | reverse complement strand
ACGAAAGTGAAGTTGCAATGAACTCAGCAGAACTTGCCGGCACATTAAAGAAACTGCTGAGTTCACGTACGGTTGCACGGTCTATCATGCCAGCTTCAATGTCTGTAGATTCTGTTATGAACTGCAGCAATTGTTCTTCATCGGCAACACCATCTTTCTGGCCTATGTTTATAAACATACGCACACTGCCCGATCGAACGCCGCCACGGTTCCTTTCCTTGTTCTCTTTATTTTCATAACCTGCGTTCAGGTCATTAGCGCCCTGGTAAGCATCAATAGTGTCTTTCAGTTGCAGCCATATCAGTTTGCGTATCAGCTCGTCCTTATCCAGGTCGGCAAAACGTTCGTGCATGCTTTCCTGGTACACCTTTGCAAAATCAGAACCAGGTTCTGCCAATGCTATCTGTTCCATGTAGAAGAACAGGCGCTTGCGCACAACTTCAGCGCCGTCAGGTATATCACTTTTGTGGAAACGTTGTTTTACAATGCGCTCTATCTGGCGTATGTTCTGTAGCTCCTTAGGAGAAACGATGGACATACAGATACCAGACTTACCTGCACGTGCAGTACGGCCGCTACGGTGCGTGTAAACTTCCGGATCATCAGGTAGTTCGTAGTTAATAACGTGGGTAATATCATTTACGTCCAGTCCGCGGGCAGCTACATCAGTAGCAACTATAGCCTGCAGGCTTTTATTTTTAAAACGCTCCAGCACTTTGCTGCGCATTTTCTGGTCCATGTCGCCATGTAATGGGCTCACATGATATCCCTGGCGCATCAGCTTTTCAGAAATGTCCTGGCAGTCTTGCTTGGTGCGGGTAAATATGATACCATATATACCTGGCGTAAAATCGAGCAAGCGGCGCAGGGTCTCAAACCTGTTGTGATGGCTGGTTACATAGTACTGATGGTCTATATTCTCGTTAGTAACGTTGGCGCCACCTACAGAAAACTCTTCCCACTTGTTCATAAAGCGTTTAGCTATGTTACGCACGTCGTTAGACATCGTAGCAGAGAACAGCCATGTATGCTTACGGGCAGGAGTAGTTTTCAGGATAAAGTCAATATCCTCACGGAAACCCATGTTCAGCATTTCGTCAGCCTCATCCAGGATCACGGTTTCCACCAGGTCCATGTTCAGGGCTTTACGTTCCAGCAGGTCAATAAGACGGCCGGGAGTGGCTACTATTACCTGCGGGTTAGCGCGTACATCACGAATTTGTCCGGTAATGGGTACACCACCGTAAACGGCAGTAATACGCAGGCCACGCATATGTTGGCCATAACGGCCCAATTCCTCAACGATCTGCATACACAGTTCGCGGGTTGGGCTAAGCACTAACGTCTGAACGTGTTTAGCGTTAAGATCTGTGTGGTGCAGCAGGGGCAGGCCAAAGGCGGCAGTTTTGCCGGTACCCGTTTGTGCCAGGCCTATGATATCGATTGGTTGAGATAAGAGTTGCGGAATTACTTTTGACTGAATTGGAGTCGGCGTCTCAAAGCCCATGTCCGATATGGCACGAGTCAATTCTTCTCGCATCGAGAAGGAAGAAAAAGAAGTCATTATTTGTAAGAACTTTATAAAATAAGTTGCGAAGGTACGTTATATTAAGTTATAAACAGTGCGATGTTTAGAGTAACACAACGATATGATAATGATGTAGCTCAATATCCGATCAAAATGATAGTCCATCTATTAAATAATTGGGATTAAATCTGTGTGTCAAAACTAAAAATTAGTCGGTAGCCTTTCATAAACTGGGTGTAGCCCTGTCGCATACACTATTCGAACATCGATCTCAAGTGTGCACTGGTACAATTCATTTCTGTATCATTCTTATAAATACTTTAACATACAAGGCAATACAAACAATATCTACTACGTTCTAATATCAAACGTGTTTTTGATGAAGAGGTACTTATTCCTGGTTTGTATGCTATTAACCGTGTTCTCTTGCACTAAACGTAATAATGCAACGAGTACCACACCTGTTGTAAAACCTATAGTGCCTGTTGACACATCGGTAACAGTGAAAGTTTTGATAGATACTTTTAAGGGGAGTTACATTTATAATTATTCCAATTTTTATTATCCAATCCCAAAGGATACTTTGGTTTCAGACACTTCGATAATTACCCTGTTTTATGTGACACATATATCTGCAGACACTATTAACATAAGTTCCTATATACCTGAATACGATATTTCTAGTCATTTTTATAATTCATCATACAACCTGCAAATAAATACGTCGAATAGCTATTCATATGTGGGCAGGCATTTCAATGCAAAGTTTATATTTCCTGAAAAGGATAGCTTGATCGTACTTTTCAATTCCTCTGCCGGTTACAGCGGCGGTGATGGTCTTGAAAAATGGACAGGTATATTTAAAGGTGTAAAAATATAAAGCTGCAAGTTCGCATTAACTGCATAAAATTAAGCAACCTTCCTCATTACCCAGCAAACCATATACGCCTTATATTTGCAGTCTTTCAACAGCAAGTATTACATGGAGCTTAGTAAAAATTTTCAGCATCAGGACGCAGAACAGCATTGGTATAAACATTGGGACGAGGCAGGATATTTTAAATCAGTGCCCGATGAACGGCCTGCTTACACCGTAGTTATACCCCCTCCAAATGTAACCGGGGTATTGCATATGGGTCATGCCCTTAACGATACTGTACAGGATATACTGGTGCGCCGTGCTAAAATGCTGGGCTACAATACCTGCTGGGTTCCCGGTACCGACCATGCCTCTATAGCTACAGAGGCTAAGGTGGTGAACATGCTGAAGGAACAAGGCATTGACAAGAAAACACTGAGCCGCGACGAGTTCATGACCTACGCCTGGCAGTGGAAGGATAAATATGGCGGCATCATACTGCAGCAGCTAAAAAAACTGGGCTGCGCGCTCGATTGGGATCGTACCCACTTTACCATGGATGATGATTATTATGCTGCGGTGATACGCGTTTTCGTAGAACTGTACGAGAAAGGCAATATATACCGTGGCGTAAAAATGATCAACTGGGACCCGAAAGCTAAAACGGCCCTCAGCGATGAAGAGGTAATACACCGCCAAACCAACAGCAACCTGTATTATGTACGTTATAAAATAGAAGGTGATAACAATGAATATATCACCATAGCAACTGTGCGCCCCGAAACTATTTTGGGCGATACGGCTGTATGTGTACACCCTGACGATCCTCGGTATGCACACCTCAAAGGCAAGTTCTGCTTTGTACCGCTCATCAACCGTCGCATACCTATCATTTTTGATACTTATATAGATATGGAGTTTGGTACAGGCGCACTTAAAGTAACGCCTGCCCACGACATTAATGACTACAACCTGGGTATCAAGTACAACCTGCCGGTAATAGACACGTTGAATGACGATGGTACCATGAGCGAAGCTGCCGGCATGTATATAGGCATGGACCGCTTTGCAGTACGCAAGAAGATCATTATTGACTTAAAAGAGAGTGGAAACTTTGTAAAAGATGAGCCATATGCCAACCAGGTAGGCTTCTCCGAACGATCAGATGCTGTTGTAGAACCACGTCTCAGTATGCAGTGGTGGTGCAACATGAAGGATATGGCACAACCCGCCATAGATGCAGTTGCCAAAAACGATATTGAGTTCTACCCTGCTAAGTTTAAGAACCTCTACAGTCACTGGATGGAAAACATCAAGGACTGGTGCATCAGCCGCCAGCTATGGTGGGGTCAACGCATACCTGCCTGGTACGATACCGAAGGTGGCATTTATGTAGGCAACAATGAGGCAGAAGCTTTGGCTAAATATAAAGCGGCCAAGCCTGAGCTTGCTGCTAAACAACTAACCTTAAGACAGGAAGATGATGTACTCGATACCTGGTTCAGCAGTTGGCTGTGGCCTATGGAAGTATTTGGCTGGAACAAGGACGGGAATAACGAAGACCTGAAATATTACTACCCTACCAATACTTTGGTGACAGCCCCTGAGATCATTTTCTTCTGGGTAGCCAGGATGATAATGGCAGGCTACAAGTTCATGGGCGAAAAACCTTTTGATAAGGTATATTTCACTGGCATAGTTAGGGATAAGCAGGGCAAGAAAATGAGCAAGTCCCTGGGTAATTCTCCCGACCTGCTCAAACTGATAGATGACTTTGGTGCTGACGCAGTTCGCTTCAGCGTAATGATATCATCCCCAGCTGGTAACGACTTACTGTTTGACGAAGGCGCACTGGAACAGGGCCGCAACTTCAGCAACAAGATGTGGAATGCAATGAAGTTGGTGAAGGGCTGGGAAAACAGGCAGGAAGCTGGCCTTGAGGATAGCAATGTACGTTTCGCAATAGAATGGATGCAGCATCGCATCGCATCCGTATCAGGAGAAATAACCGAGCTATACAAAGATTTCAGGCTCAGCGAAGGATTGAAAACTGTCTATTCACTGATATGGGACGATTTCTGCAGTTGGTATCTCGAGTGGGTAAAACCGGGTATGGATCAGCCGGTATCTGCTTACGTATATGAACGCACTATTGCCATATACGAGCAACTGTTGCAATTGCTGCACCCATACATGCCATTCGTAACCGAAGAAATTTATCACAACCTCCGTACCCGCCCGGCAGGTAAAGACTTGATTGTAAAACAACTGGAAGAGACAGGCACCGTAGATACCGAACTATTGAAACAGGGCTACTTCCTGCGCGAACTAATAACTGCAGTACGCGATACCCGCAACAAGAACCAACTAAAGCCAAAGGATACGATCAAACTCTGGATAGACAGCAGCCATCATGCTTTTTATGAAGCCGTTGGCGACATATTGCGCAGGCAGGTAAATGCTGAATACATAGGATATACAAAGGAAGCGCGCCCGGGCAGCATATCTATAGTGGTGCAAACCGACAAACTATACATTGAAGCCGAACTGGCTAAGATGAACGTAGAACAGCAGGCTGATGAACTGCAGAAAGAATTGATATACCTGCAGGGCTTCCTGGTAAGTATAGACAAGAAGCTGGGTAACGAACGGTTTGTGCAAAATGCAAAGCCTGAAGTAATAGCCAATGAAGAGAAGAAAAAGGCTGATGCCTTGGCCAAAATAAAAACTATTGAAGAAAGCCTCAGTTTGTTATAAATTACAACCCATGAAGCGCACGTTTGGTATGGTAATGGGTATCATGCTTCTTTTTTTTACGGTCACTATGTGGGCGCAGAAAAAGAAGAAGCCGGCACCTGCAAAAACAACTGGTAAAACTGAAAAAAAAGTTACTGCCTATAAAGCATATACCACTCCTATAGCAGTGTATTTGGGCCATTCGAATGTAGGAGCCGGTATTGTTGCAAAGCAGGTATTTGACTCTCTCATGAAACAAGGGCTTTGGGGCAGAGATTCGTCAAACGTGGAGTACAAGGTCACCAGCTTTAATTTCACCTATGCCGAACGCAATGTGTACGAAGACTCAACCGGCAACTCCATCATACTGTCAGACTATATGATAGAGCATTGTGATGGGGATACGGTAAGCGCCACCATAGCGGCATCCTTATACCAGCGCACAAAGGCCGGCGACACAGTGTATATCGATCAAGTCGCACTCCTCCGGTCAGACAGTGTCGGTGCCATGGGCAAATCACTAAAAGTTGTCATCGGTAAGTAGTACCATCTGTATATCAAATATCGATTCAGCATCAAAATTCAGTACGTTTTTTCCAGATGCTTAAACCCCAGCTTTTAAGCTGGGGGGAGATCATATATACACCCGGCTTTAGCCATGACAAATTTTGATATTGAATCGATATAAATTAAGATAACGAGAATGAAATGCTTAATGACATTTATTATTTTTTATTATTTTTTATTATTTTTTGATTGACCATACCACTGTCCAGCTTTAAAAATAAAGAGAGGTATTCAAGCCACGGAATTACCTACTTCAACAACAACTTCCGTACAGACGATGTTATCGTCAGCCAATTCACATTCTGCAGCTTCAGTGTAAAGCTGATACTATGTGCAAACTGGTTATTTTTGCCATAGGTATTCACAAGATAGTTCTGAAAATCGCTGCTCATCAGCACTGGTATATAGATCGCAATGATATCCGACGGCGCGTGTATTTCAATCCCTGCATCATACAGTGGGCGTGTGTCTCCGGGATGCTGCTCGTCTGGCGCTGTATTAGGCACAAGTCCTGCATCAAGGAATAACCGTATAGGTAGTTTTCCAAATGGCAGGTCTGTTTTCATGTTAATCGTGGCCAGCCAGTCGTCACTCCTGCCTATATTATTTTGTGTAGGTATCTTAAACCCACCTTCACTCATAGATATTTGCTGCGCCGCTGCACCATTTGTTGCACTCCTTCCAAAATAGGTATCATCATACAGGTAGTCGTCAGCGCCGGTATAAGTAGTGTTTAGGTAATACCGTTGTGCAACATTAGGGTCGCTGTTTATGGCAAAGAACTTACCTATATAACCACGTATGTATAGCGACTTATTCTTCTTATAATAATCCACACGTACATTCGCCTCTGCATTTATCTTCGCAAAGTCTGCGCCACCCTGTGCCTCCAGGCTGTAGTTAAACGGATTGTACCACCTGGTATTATTGTGTTTGTACCGCAGCAATCCATAGTATTTCTGTTGCTGTGTAGTACCTGCTGTTACCGCACTATCTGCACCATAATTAAAGTTATTCTCTGTAATGCTGTAAGCCTTTAGTGTAAGTGTACGCTCCACAGTATTCAATGGGTCACGTTCACGAAAAGTAAAATTGAGTGATGGCGCTACTTTTACATAACGGGTAAAGACTTGCTGGTTGCCGGGCAATGTAGCCTGGTCATAATCAAAGCTCTTCACGTCCGTTTGCAACAGCACGTCTTTAAATATGCTGCTATGAGGATACCATATATAACCTACAGAACCCGCGCCGGTCATGGTCTTTGAGTTAAAGGCATACATAGGGGCAACTGCAAAACGGAAGTGGTAATCTGGAAAGCTCAGATCATGAAAAAGTAAACCTAGCTGGAAACCATCATACTGGTTATATCCCAATGCCGGCAGCACATACAGCTTATCTGTATAAGAGTAGTTCAACCCTAAAGGCTTCACCTTCACCCTCAAATGATGCATACCATAGCGATAGTATGTGTTGTTATTCAACCGGCAATCAGGTATATCCCTGCTGATGCGGATCTTCGTCCAATTAGTAGTTGTTAAATTCAGGGTAACATCATCACTAAAGGGTGCAGACCAAGCCGTAGCCACAACGCTATCAGTATTATATGCCGCAATTTTTACTGGGGCCATATCCCCATTGTTTCGTACAGTAACGGTAGTATTCTCACCATGCACGTGGGCATGTGTTATTTTAAAATCAATGCCACTGTTGCTGTGCAACCCGTCAAAAAACCAGTCCAGCGATTTACTGGTATGTTTTCTCATTATTGCAGCAAAGTCTTCCGGGTAAGGATGCTTAAACTTCCAGGTGTCATAATATTCATGCATACCAGCTTCAAAATCGGCTGGTCCCATATAGCTTTCCAACCACTTCAACACCAGCGCTGTTTTAATATAAACATCCGTACCGTAGTTCAGCTTGGTAAAATTAGCCGATGTCTGTTCTATAGCCTGGTCTGCATTCGCAGCCACCTGCATATAGTAAGCAACATCATTCAGGTTATTTCCATTTTTTATAACCTTCTTATCCGTAGTGTCAGTGCCCTTTGCCAGTGCATCGGTTGTTTTGCGCTCGTAAAACGAGTTGATGCCTTCATCCATCCAGGCATGGTCGCGCTCGTTGGTGCCCAGTATCCCGTAGAACCAATTATGGCCAGCCTCATGAACAACAACAGATTTTAGCCCCTTACCACTTGCAGCACGGTCTATTATGGTTACCGTGGGGTACTCCATTCCACCACCGGCTCTCATATCACCTTCTACAGCTTTTATGGTTTTGTACGGGTAAGCCCCCCCCCACTTACCATAGTGCAATACTGTCTCGCGCAGGTAGTCAGTACTCTTTATCCAATACTTCTTACTTGCAGGCAAAAACGCAGCCCAGGTGGTCACTACATTATCAGTGCCAGGGCTGGTAACAGTGTCTTTACGCACTATCCACCGTTTATCAGCAAACCATGCAAAATCGTGTATATTATCTTCATGGTAGTGCAGCGTTTTTGTCTCTATGTCACTCGTTGGTGTGCTGTGGTTGTACAAAGTATCATTGGGCAATGGCTTAACAGCTAAGCTATTCAGCCATTGCTCTTCACTTTCATCACTGCAATTACCAGTTGCCATCACTATATAGTTTTTAGGCAGGGTGATACTCACATCGTAGCTGCCATAATTACTATAAAATTCTCCCTGGTCCAGGAAAGGAATCGGATGCCAGCCAAACTGATCGTAAACAGCCGGCTTAGGAAACCACTGGCTGATGAAATATGCCTGCCCGGTATGTCCTAACCTCGAAAACACATGTGGTATCTTCACTCTAAAAGGTGTAGATAGTTCTATATGCCCCCCTGGCAGCAAAGGGGTAAGCAGATCTATACGTGCTATATCAGGATTTTCATTTGTGCTGTTATAGTCCACATTCTGGCCATCTACAACAAACCTCAGGCTATCTATGTATCCTCGCGCCGATGGCTTTGCGTAATAGAAATCTGTCTGCCGCAGCACATCCTGCTGCTTTGCAAATGCGGTACGGTCATTCTTATAACCATTCGGCCAAAGGTGTATGTAAATAAACTTAAGTGTATCGGGGCTGTTATTGGTATAGGTCAGTTGCTCGTACCCGTACAGGAAATGCTTTTTATCATCTAGCTGAACATCGATCTTAGTATTTACCTGTTGCTGCCAGTAGGGCTTAGCCTGGAGGCATACAGGTACTAAAAGAGAAAGCAGAAACGCTTGTAATTTCATTGCGTGAAATGAATACATAAATGCTGGGAGTGTTGCCTGTTTAAACTGTATAAGATCATATTATTTTAAAATCACGAAGGCTGTTTATGAGTTGCTGCATTAGCAACGACCATCAATCCGCCCTGTATTGCCTTTAATACTGCAGTGCTGTTTTCTGATAAAGCATGCCTGTCTTCAAGCCAGTCAGCAGCATTATATGTAAGCCACACTTTCCCTGTTTCATCCTCCCAGGCTAGTGCTTTCACAGGCAGGTCAATACCTGTGGTCTGCTTATCTTGCATCAATATTGTTCCAGCTTTAGGATTGCCCAAAATGATCAATTCTGTTGGTCTTAGGGGAAGCCCAACTTCCCTTGCATTAGTCGCATGATCGATACGCGCAAAAACAGTCAGACCTTTGGATTGCGCTACGGCAACTATACGGTCAATTGTTTCAGTAACTGAGAAATCACTTGGAACCGTTATCAAACCCTGCATAAATAATTTATTTACAGATCTACAAAAGTGCGGGAAAACAAATTTGAGTTGTATTCCATTTCAATATCAGTATTGGCATATGTATCAGACATTTCCACAAAGATTATTTATCGTACTTACCTATGTCTGTTATTATCTTGGCATACATAGTGTCCAGGTCGTCAGGATGATTCTTATACCACGTCAGGCTTTCATCAAACTGCTGCTGGGTTACTTTGTAGTGGGCAAATATTTCTTTGTAGTACACCGCAAGCGAATCCATATTCTTGTCGTATCCACGCGACGTTGAATCTTTCTTTACCATAGTACTATACACCTCTGCCGACTGCAGGTCTGCAAGCATTTTGGTCATCTCTGCCTGTGGCAGGTGGTATGTGCTTGTATTATTGCAGCTAATTACCAGCAGGGCTATAAGTAAAACCGAGTATTTGTTCATTCTTTCCCTATTTGAGCGCGCTGTATTTAGCTGTGTTGGGTACATCCATTTGCGACAACATGGTAATATATGGCACCCTGTCATTGCTGGCAGGTATTTGTGCCAGCACATGTGCCAGTTCATCGCTCTTGGCATTAAAGAAGAACTGCACCAGTACAGAACTGGGATTTTCTTTGTTTACATTAAACATCTTATACAAACCTCCAAGCACTTTCACGCGGGAGTCCGCTGGTTTAGAGTACATATTATCCAGCCCTTCCCTGTGCATAGAGTACCAATAGTTACGTATGTCCTGGAAACGGGTATTCAGCAATTCATCTATGATCCAATACCTGTTGTGTGTACCATCTACAGATTTCCACCCTGTTATGTTCTTGCTTTGTTCAGGCGCATTGCTCACCACGCTTTGCGCCTTCTTTAAGTAAACAGTACCACCATTCAGTGCAAAACTGTCGTAGTCCAGTCCTATTATAAGATAAGAATAGTAGGCTAGCAGTGCAGTAAGATTAGAAGAAAGGGCATCTGTCCCCGATACATTGTTATCATCAAATTGCAATGGCACAAATTGAGAAAACTTAAAGAGTATGTCTTTATCAACATAGTTTACCAATGGGCTGGCATAGCTCGAATTAAATACAGGTCTCGATGCCAGTATGCTGAATGTAGCTGTGTACGCATCGTTATCTGCCGATGATTTTCCGGTAAGGTTGATCAGCAGAGTTACATCTATCTTTTCATTTACGGCGAAATCGTCTGTGGTCCATTTATGAGTGTTCATAAAATCGCTTATAGCCCGTTGCATAGAAGTAAACACAACTGGGTCCACGGCCGATATCTTATCGTGCAGCACAGTCACTTTGCAATTCAGTTCCTGTGCCCTGCCGGTTAGTACCAGCAGGCACAGTATCATCACGTTAAACAGTCTCAACATGTCTCAATTCAAGTATATGGTTCACAATAGCACGGGCCGCTTCTGCTTTACTTTGCAATGGCAATGTATCTGTATGCCCGTTATTATCTATAATAGTTATCTTATTGGTATCAAATCCAAATCCCGCACCTTCGTCTTTTAGCGAGTTCATCACTATCATATCTGCATTTTTATTGTGCAGTTTTTGCAGTGCGTGTTCCAGCTCATTATTCGTTTCTAAGGCAAACCCGGTTAGTATTTGTCCTTCTTTTTTCATTTTGCCCAGACTTGCTAGTATGTCGTTCGTCTTGGTCAGCAGTATATCTAACGTTTCTCCCGTCTTTTTTATTTTCTCGGGTGCCATTTCAACAGGCCGGTAATCGGCTACAGCAGCTGCCAGTATAGCTATCTCTGTTTGTGGAAAAGTATTAATGCAGGCATCATACATTTCCGCAGCGCTTATTACATGTATAGTTTTAACATTTGGGTGCTGTGTACTGAAGTTTGATGGCCCACATACCAGTGTTACATCTGCACCCAGATCAGCCAGTGTTTCGGCAAGCGCTATACCCATCTTACCGCTCGAGAAATTACCTATAAAACGTACCGGGTCTATGCGCTCATATGTTGGGCCTGCAGTTACAAGGGCTTTCACTCCTTTCAGCACGTTCTTTTGATTAAAAAAAACATCAAGCTGCTGCACTATCTCCTCTGGCTCAGCCATACGGCCCTCTCCTGTTAGTCCGCTCGCCAGCTCCCCATATCCTACAGCTAGCAGGTGATTGCCATAACTGCGCAGTTTACCTATATTATTGCGGGTTGTCGCATGCAGCCACATATCCTCATCCATAGCGGGTGCTATAAAAATAGGACATCGGGCGCTCAGGTACACGGCACACAGCAGGTTGTCACAAAGGCCATTTGCCAGCTTGGCAAGGGTATTGGCACTGCACGGGGCAACCAACATAGCATCGGCCCACAAACCTAGTTCCACATGGTTGTTCCATGCTGCCCCTTCACTTACACTGTTCAGCACCGGGTGTTTCGATACAGTAGCCAATGCCAGCGGGCTTACAAAACTTTCGGCTGCAGCCGTGGTTATCACCCGTACTTCAGCCCCTGCTTTTATAAGCAGACGCACCAATTGAGGCGTTTTATAGGCTGCTATGCTGCCCGTTACGGCTAAAACTATTTTTTTACCTGCCAGGTTCATGTATCTGTCTATATGGTCTGCGTCCAATTATTGCGCTAAAATAGCACAGTGGTCGTATTTATAACACAAATTTACTTTTTATTGGGCAGTCGTAGCGGGTTCAGTGTACGGTGCCGGTCATATTTTCACACTTAAACGTATTATCGCATACCCAAGCACAACCAGTAGCAATATCACTATTATGGCTATCCACGCCCATTTATTGTCGCTAATATATCTGCGTTTCCTTTTTTTCTTCCCAAGGTCATTATGCAATTGGTAGTTAATACGCCCCACAGTATGCTTTACCTCTGCAGCGGGTATATCCTGCAGCCCCTCCAGCGCATCGCTTTCCATACCTTCTTTTGCCAGCCATTGTTCCACCTCATGCTGTCCGGCAGGCGATAGCTTGCCTTCAAGATAGGCAAGCAACTGTTCTTCAGATAGCTTGTCCTTCCTGTCGCCCTGGTTAGGTTGTCCTATGTCGTTCAGTTCACTCATTAGGCCGCCCGGTGGTGTGTTTTTTTAGCAATATGGCTTTCAGGTTCCTTTTGCCATTTTGTATATAACTCTTTACTTGTGCAAAGGTATAACTTGTATGTTCCATTATCTGTTGGTAGCTTTTCTGCTGCAGGTAAAACAGCACAATGCATATCTTTTGCTCATGTTGTAGATCAGCTAGTGCTGTATTCAGCTCTTCAACACTGTATTTCTTCCAGGGTATATCATCTGGTTCATCAATACTATCAGGCACATATTCCAGGTGGTCGGGCCGTACCGTGCCCGCATGCCGCAGCAATTGCAGGCAGTGGTTGCGCATCAGTATATACAGCCATCCTTTAAAGTTCAGTATTTCACCCGCAGGCAGTTGGGTCAGCACTTTCAGGAATATTTGTTGCACTGCGTCCTGGGCCTGCTCCTTATCTTTCAGGTACTTCATGGCCACACCCAGCAGCAATAAAGTATAGCATTGCAGCAATTGCCCCAGCCAATAGTTATCACTGCTGGTCCTGTGCAGTTGCAGCAGTTCTTCATCGCTTAGGGTATGTGGGCTGGGTACCTTCAAACATTTTAGGCTTCTACTCTATAAACGCAGAAACAATCTATTTCCACATAATTGATCAGGAATTCTTTTTACAGAAGAATGCACTAAAGCGGTACATAAATAATATTCTTCGTCTCAAAAGAGGGTTCCGGGAAAATGGAATGTACATCCCACGCCACGGTCTTATCAGCCAGTCCCGATTCTTTTATTTCCTGTTTCAGGTCGCCACCTTTCAGGCATATCAGGCCATTGCGCAGCTCTTCACTTTTATGCCCTTTGCGCAGCAGTGGTTGTATCCAGCGCCACAGGTCGCCCAGCGGTGCCACAGCCCTAGATACCGCAAAATCAAATGTCCGGTTCTTTATCTCCTCCACTCTCGAGTGTATGGCGGTTACATTTTTCAAGCCCACACCATCGGCTACTTCCTGCACCACCTTTATTTTTTTACCTATACTATCCGTTAGTAAAAAGTTCACTTCCGGAAAAAATATAGCTAATGGAATCCCGGGGAACCCACCTCCTGTTCCTATATCCACCACATGCGCACCCGGTTTAAAGTTGCAAATGGCAGCTATAGATAACGAGTGCAGCACATGTTTTTCATACAGGCTGTCTATATCCTTTCTCGATATCACGTTGATCTTCTCGTTCCATTCTTTATACAAAGCTTCTAGCGCGGTGAACTGCGCTACCTGGGTTGCCGAAAAATCGGCAAAGTATTTTAATATTATTTCCACTGTTTTTTATTTTTCCAGATCACGTACGGGGCAAACGCAAAGTTATAGATCATCCACACAAAGTCGAATAGCGGCAGCAAAGTAAGCAATTTCTGCTCACGCAGCCGGCCTGCGGTGTAGGCCATTACCGGCCAGTATATGGCACACCTTATTATCATACACAGCAATACCCATTCTGCATAACCCGTAAATAAGAGGGTTATAAACGCCAGCCACATCAGCGCGTGCGAACAGGCATAAAAGCCCAGCAGTATTATAGACACCGGCTTATAATACTTACCTGTCGATAAATGCCGTTGCTTCTGCCCCACCCATTCATCAAAGTTGGCCTTTGCATCTGTATAGGTAAACGCCTTGGGGTGCATCACAACCCCTGTATTTTTTCTTCCCCCGCCTATCCGCACCAAAAAATCATCATCCCCGCTGGGTAGCGTGGCCCATATCGGCGATGCTTGGGCCTTCAGCAGCCTGTCCTTAGTGCAGGCCAGGTTACGCCCCACACCCATATACGGTACACCAGCCATAGCATAGGTAGCATATTGCAAAAACGTATGCGCCGTCTCCCAACGCACAAAAGAGTTCAGTAATCCCGGTGCTCTGCGGTATGCACCATACCCTAGCGCTATGGTTTTCCCCTTTATCAACGGTGCTACCATACCGGCCAGCCAGTGTTCACCCGCAGGTGTGCAGTCGGCATCTGTCATCAGCAACCAGTTATGTTTGGCCGCAGCCACCCCATAGCTCAGTGCAAACTTTTTGCCTGGCAGTGTCCGGTAGGTGTCTGCACTCACATTTATTATATTAAGGTGGGAGTATTTTATTTTCAGCGCATTCAGTACATCTTCAGTATCGTCGGTCGAGGCATCGTTCACTACTATCACCTCGTACATCGGCTTACCCGTACCGTTCCTATACCTTTGCGATAATACAACAGGCAGGTTAAACAACAAGTTAGCAGCCTCGTTCCTGGCGCATATGATCACAGAAACCGCTTGCGACGATACCCTTACTTTAGGACGTTTTAAAAAGAATATCCGGTAAAAAAAATAAACATAGCTACATTGTACACATATAGCCAACAGAAATAACCCGAAAAGTATTTGTACAAACACACTGTAAAGAAACACAAAGAAATTAATACTATTCTCTGTTTGCATAACTCTTACCCACTACAGTTTCAGCATCTAAATAGAGCGACATTAAATAGTTTATTAAAATTACATTTGTTAAGTTGAAGATTGATGACGTGTATCTTAAGGGTGTACATAATTCAAGAAAAGCTGAACCCATATTCAGCCACTTTTTTTGCTGCGATTCTTCATCGCCTGCAAAAACCAGTGGCCCCTAATCAAGGAACCAGTACGTAACACGCAGCAGAGCTAACCCCTCTGCCCGCGGAGCAATTGGCAGAGGGGCGGCCTTTTCTTTGCTTCTTTCTTTTGGCCGACCAAAAGAAATGAAGGTTCTCGCAAACACGTAACACGAAGAAATACAATATCATTCAGTAGGTAAAACCGCGTGGAACACCCCACACCGTGGAACTGTTGATATCTTCTTTTGGCTACAGTGCCTAGCACAATTAAATTACACCCGCTATCAACCTGCAAACCATCCCTACAGCAAACAATATGATTTAAAACCCAATAAACCACCCTACTTACCCTGTCCGATACCGGACAGACCAGACAGTAAATAAAAATAGCATAACATTCACCATAAACCATTTCAGCCCACGTAAATACTCAATTGTCCGGTTTTCGCTTTAAATTCGGACAGGACACCCCCTCTCCTCAACGTGGTTTACATGACATATAATTTACATTTGCCGCTCATATTAAACCATCCCACACAAAATATATCCTTTGAGTAGCATAAATACATTTTACCCGGCTTCTTAAAATTCTACCTTTGCATCACTTTTAATTATCGCATTACCGCATTTCATATAAATGGATTTCCAATTAACAGCAACAGACCCCGGCTCCTCCGCCCGCGCTGGCGTCATTACTACCGATCATGGGCAGATAGAAACGCCCATCTTTATGCCAGTCGGCACCGTAGGCAGCGTTAAGGCAGTTACACAAACCCAGCTTAAACAAGAAGTTGATGCCCAGATCATACTTGGCAATACATATCATCTATACCTGCGCCCCGGCACAGGCATACTGGAGCAAGCGGGTGGCCTGCACAAATTCATGGGTTGGGATAGGCCCATACTCACAGATAGTGGCGGATACCAGGTATTTTCATTAGCTGCCAATCGCAAACTTACAGAAGACGGCGCCATGTTCCAGTCGCATATAGATGGCTCTCGCCACCTGTTCACCCCCGAAAAGGTGATTGAGATAGAACGTACCATTGGCGCAGATATCATCATGGCGTTCGACGAGTGCCCTCCCTACCCATCCGACTATGCCTACGCTAAAAAATCTATGGAGCTTACCCACCGTTGGCTGGCGCGTTGCGTAAAACACATGGGCAATACTGAACCTAAGTATGGCCACACCCAGTCGTTATTCCCTATCATACAGGGTAGCACATATAAAGATTTGCGCATAGCCTCATCAGAGTTTATTGCAGGCATGGAGTGCGATGGCAATGCCATTGGTGGTCTGTCCGTCGGTGAGCCTGAAGAAATGATGTACGAAATGTGCGCTCTTTGCTGCGAGCATCTTCCTGCTGATAAACCACGCTACCTCATGGGCGTAGGCACTCCGTGGAACATCCTGGAGAACATAGCCCTGGGTATAGATATGTTCGACTGTGTAATGCCCACGCGTAACGGACGTAACGGTATGCTGTTCACTTCAAAAGGGGTCATCAACATAAAAAACAAGAAATGGGAAGCCGATTTCAGTCCTTTGGACGACGGTATAGACTGCCCTACCAGCAATTATTACACTAAAGCGTACCTTCGCCACCTGTTTGTTGCCGGCGAGTTTCTTGCGTTAACTATTGCCAGCATACACAACCTCGCCTTTTACCTCCACCTGGTAAAACAGGCGCGGGCTCACATTTTGCTGGGCGATTACAATAGCTGGAAAAACGAAATGATACCGGTACTTAAAACACGATTATAATTAACTTGGCTGATGGGTTTTATTAAAAAACTGGACTGGTACATACTTAAAAAGTTTTTGGGCACTTTCTTTTACGCCATCATGATATTGGCTGTAATATCGTGCGTCATCGACTATTCAGAAAAAGTGGATGATT
>JABDEZ010000062.1 GCA_013286835.1 Bacteroidota bacterium | reverse complement strand
GTCCGTTACCGCCAGCCTTAAATAGTTTATCGTTCGCCCATGGTTATCTACCAGCACATCCAATCCTTTTATTGAGTGAATAAAGTTCTTTGTTTTTGCCGTAAAATCGTGCACTGATGTTAATTAAGATGCATACTGTATTTTATATAGGCATACAAGGCATATTATATATCGCCATTTAATTCATACCAGAACCTAAAGAGAAGCACCGAAAATTGCCTCAAAAATTTTACCTTTGAATTCTGTTATATAAAACAAACACCTTGCTCGTATCTAAAACAGCAGTATATTCTTTACTCTCTTGTCTGGCGGTAATGTTATTCCTGTGCTCATGCAGTAACAATAACAATACTGTTGGCAGTAAAGCAGATACCATTACAACGACGCAGGCGGCTCAATCTCAGGCTTACGTAAAGCTGGCAATCATGTACCGGGCCGATTCATCAAAAGTGATCGACTCCATACCTGTAACCGGCAAAACGTCTGTAA
Source organism: Bacteroidota bacterium (assembly GCA_013286835.1). Taxonomy (GTDB): domain Bacteria; phylum Bacteroidota; class Bacteroidia; order Chitinophagales; family Chitinophagaceae; genus JABDEZ01. Next base: position 16,496 of record JABDEZ010000062.1, on the reverse strand, counting down.
AGGAGGTGATGGAAGCAGCTTCAAAACAAAACAAGCTCACTTACGAAACCAAGGCAGGTCAGCACGGCATGATAGATGCCATTGACGGCTGGCACACAAATGGCACCAAGCAATACTGGTGGCTGTGCGTTAACGATACCTGTGCCGCTGCAGGTTTTGAAGACCAGCAGGCTACCCCGGGCAGCACCATCGCCTGGCATTATGTAACAGATGGTAAACAACCTTGTAAACATTGCTCTTATAATAATTAAACTTTATGAATAAAGGTCTCATCGCATTAGCGCTCATTCTTGTAGTATTAGTAGGCAGGTACATACCCCATTTACCCAACTTTGCCCCGGTTATGGCTGTGGGGTTGTTTAGCTCCGTATTCCTGGGCAGGCGTTATGGCCTTGTAGTTACACTGGCTGCCATGTTCCTTAGCGATATGGTTATTGGCTTTTACCAGCCTGGCGCTATGTTATTCAATTATGCAGCCCTGGCTACCGCAGTATTGTTTAAAGATTTCCTCGGTGCCAAAAACAAGTTCAGCGGTAAGGCTTCTTTAGCTGTGGCTGGTTCCTCCGTGGCTGGTTCTATCGTATTCTTCCTCATTTCCAATATGGGTGTATGGGCATTCAGTGGCATGTATGCACACAGCGTTAGCGGTTTGTTCACATGTTTCTTGTTGGCTATTCCTTTCATTGCTTATAGCATCGCTGGCGATCTGTTTTATAACACAGTTCTGTTTGGTAGTGCTTATGCTACACAAGCTGCAACTACTAAACGTTTAGCTTTAGCCCGCAACTAAAATATTTGTTTATAAAAGTAAAGCCCCGCTATGAATGGCGGGGCTTTACTTTTACATCTGATACCTGATTTATTATTCCGACTTTGTAGTCAGGTCCACTATTTGATGAAAGAGACCATGCAGGGTAGATAACTTCGTACGTATTTGAGCATCCGGCGCTTTTTTGACGATCAGTACTTTTAGTTCTTTCGCGCCTACATTCAGTTTGGTTATAACTGTATTCACCTTTGCATTATCATATTCAGATGGTCTGGGAGCAGTCTTCAATTCGGCAGCACGGTTCACGAACTCATCTATCTGTTTTTTTATCGGCTCCAGCTTACCTTCTTCACTGGGGTGGAAGGTGGCGGCCATCACTTCATGAAAGGATTTAAGGGCTGGCCATCTATCCATTGCGCTACGCCCAAAGGTTGTGATACAACATACCATCATCGCGATGGCCAAAATAGTTTGTTTCATATAAGAAGTAAAATTTACTGAAAGTTAACGCGAAAAACAGAAAGAAGGAAACCTTAAACAGATAGTGGCAGCGCTGGCATATACTCTTGTATGTATATTTACATTCAGATTTTAATGAACTGCTCATGAAAACAATAAAACTCTTTGCCGGCCTGTTCCTTCTCCTGTTTTGTCTCAGTGCCTGTGCACAACCAGGCAGCAAAAGCAACGTTGCAGATGGCAGCAATGCAGGACTGATATTACCTAAGGGGTTTGCAGCAATAAAACTTGCAGATAACGTTGGCAAATCAAGGCATATAGCCATTACTCCGCAGGGCGATATATATGTAAAGCAGTTAGCAGCCAACGGCAATAAAGGGATACTGCTATTACGAGAGGAAAAAGGTACTGGCAGGGCACCTATCATTAAAAGCTTTGGCGACTATGGCGGTACTGGCATTGCCATAAAGAATGGTTATCTCTATGCTTCATCCGATGTTGATATTTTTCGCTACAAGCTGGACGACAAAGGCGTAGTAATAGACCCTGCACATCCTGAAAAAATAGTAACAGGCCTGCTGGAACGCCACGAGCACGAATCCAAATCTATAGTGCTCGATGACGAGGGCTACATTTATACCAATATAGGCGCGTACTCCAACTCCTGTCAGGAACAAGATCGGGTTAAAGGATCACCAGGAATGCAACCCTGCCCTATACTGGATAGTGCGGGTGGCATCTGGCGTTTCAGGGCCGATGTCCCCAACCAAACCTATGCAACGGGTACCCGTTACGCTACAGGGTTGCGCAATGTAGTGGGCCTCCACTGGAACAAATCCACAAATTCGTTGTTTGTAATGATGCATGGCCGCGACCAGTTGCACGATCTTTTTCCGCAGTATTACGATGAAAAACAAAGTGCCGAATTACCGGCAGAAACCATGTACGAACTTCATAATGGAAGCAACTGTGGGTGGCCGTATATGTATTACGACCAGCAAAAGCACCAGAAAATGCTGGCCCCGGAATATGGTGGCGATGGAGTAAAGCAGGGCGGAGAAAACGCACAAGACCCAATAGTTGCATTTCCCGGGCACCTGGCACCTAACGGGCTATTATTCTACACCGGCACTATGTTCCCCGAAAAGTATCGGAATGGTGCTTTCATTGCTTTCCATGGTTCATGGAACCGCGCACCCGAAAAACAAAAGGGGTACCTGGTAGCCTTTGTACCTTTTAAAAATGGCAAACCTTCAGGCGATTGGGAAATATTTGCCAATAACTTTGCGGGCATTAACGACATAACATCACCCCGGCAGGCCGCCCATAGGCCTTGCGGACTTGCCCAAGGGCCAGACGGCGCGCTTTATGTAAGCGATGATGTAAAAGGCGCTATTTATAAAATAACTTATTCCGCTAAATAAAATGACACTCAAGTTTCTGTTTTACGCTTCCATAGCATTTGTATCCACCCACGCAATAGCCCAACCCGCTAAAACACTGCAACAATCTATAGCAAGGGGCAAGGTGGTGTATAATCAGGTTTGCAACAGTTGTCACCAGGCCGATGGTGGTGGTGTGCCTAATATGAACCCACCGCTCATTAAATCAAAATGGGTAGCTGGCGATAAAAAAGCTCTGATTAATATAGTATTGAATGGCTTCAGCGAAAAAGTAGCAATAGACGGCGACTATTACAGCAACAGTATGCCATCACAAAGCCAGCTTACAGACTTACAAATTGCTGATGTACTTACCTTTGTACGCAATAATTTTGATAATAAAGCCTCTGCTATTTTGCCGCAGAATGTAAAAATGTGTAGAAAAAAACAATAATTATTTTAACAATAATATCATATTCCGATACTCGTCCTAAGTAATTAGTACAATAATCTTGCTAATTTTACCGCCGCAGTTCAATAAATAGACAGATAATACCAGAAAATGGGCAAACACGGCTATAAAAAACCATTCAAAATAAACCAGATAATAATTTATTTTTTTCTAGGTGCTGGTTTGTCTGCTTGTTATGCCTTCTATCAAAACGTGCACGTTAGTTTTCTAATGCTACTTATTAAAGCTATACTTGCTGGGCTTGCAGCTGTATTACTATACGTAGTTATCAAATCATTATGGAGATTTATAAAAAGAATGCGGCGCAGAAGCCGCAGGGCTAAAAGAAGGCACCGGCATCGCAGCAATAGCGGACACTCCAACTCAACCCGCGACAAAAGCAAAATATCATGGTAGGTTGCTGCCGTTGTTTTCAATGATCTCTTTTTTGTTTACCAATACAATTTTTGCGCAGATAACAGCCGACAGTACAAGCACAGGCATATAGTAATACCTGAATACAAACGGTGCAAATAACATAAACACCAATATAAATACATATAGCATCATCAGGCTAAAGTCGTAAAAATTGATCCTGCTCTTAATTTTCGCATAAAGCCACAACCCTGCTGCAAACAAAAAAAGCATAAGCCCGCCTTGCAGGCACCTGGCCAGGAAAACTCTATGTTCTATTGTCCCGGTAGTAATATCGTACACGCGTGGCGCAAATAAAAGCCCCGATTTATAGAAATCATAAGTTTGGTTCGTTCCAAAGCATCGCCAACTATTATATGCGCAATAATTATGATAGGCCAGGCCTTTTGTAAAAATAGTGGGATCTTTAGACCAGAAAGGTATAATATATATACAAAGCACCGCAACCGCTATAGCAAACCATATCATCAGATTTTGCTTTATTGATTTGTGCTGCCATAATAATATAAAAAACAAAGGCAGCCAGAATACAAAGGTATACCTGGATAACAAGCACAATATGATGCCAATAGTTGTAATGGTCAGGTTCCTCGTCATCAGTCCAACAGCAAGTACCAGGTAATAAGCTGCTATCAGGGTTTCTAGTACTGCGGGCAAGTCCATCCCGCCCCACATCATATAGGCCCATAATACTGCCCACAAAACCAATAATACTATCATTTTCCTCCAAACCATTGCGCGGTATTGCAGTATATAACGGCCATATATTCCACCCGCTATCACCAAAATAATATAGCCGCTCCACCTGCTGTCTATACCCAACATATGCGCTACACCCACGGGCAACCAATGCAGCGGCATATATACAGGATAAGGATGCCAGGGCACAGAGGTAACCGGGCTATATGGGAGTATACCATGTACAAATCTGGAATATTGGGTTTCTATCTGTGGCATTACGTCCGATATTTCACCAGGGTCAGGATATTGCGCAAATAACCTTCCCACTCCTTTATAATTTACCAGTATAGCCAGCATACCCAACCCAAAATATACATATTTGCTCCATGGCTTGCCTACTGCAATAGAACTGGCATCCACTTCCTTCTTCCCCAACACTAATATATAGTAGTACGGAATAATTAAGGATACTATCAGCAATAGGAAAGGAGAAGCATAGTTAAAATCTATCCTGTTATCGGCAGTAAAAACAAGTATTAACTGGAGCGTAAATAAGGATAAAGTAACTATTGCTTTTTTAAGTTGGTAATTGTCTAATCGCATTAAAATATTTTCATCAGTTATAAGCAATACAGAGCTTCCATAAGTAGCGGTTAAAGATAATATTTATTATCCACCGCATATTTAATAACTTCGCGCACTACATTTTTAAATAAATTTTCTTTCAAAAAAGCATGAGTTCAATTGTTGAGAAGCTGGAAGCGATAAGTGCCAGGTTTAACGACCTGGGGGTAGCGCTGACCAACCCTGAAATAGTTAGTGATAATAAGAAGTTCTCGCAGATAAGTAAAGAGTACAAGAAACTTGAAACAATTGTAGGTGTCTACAAAAAATACAGGGCTTGCCTGGACAATACTGATTTTGCACGGGATATACTGAATAATGAGGCAGATGAAGATCTGCGCAACATGGCGAAGGAAGACCTTGAAAAACTGGAGACTGAAAAAGAGGCGCTTGAAAATGAGTTACATACTTTGCTCATACCTAAGGATCCTCAAGATGAAAAGAATGCCATTATAGAAGTGCGCGCCGGTACAGGGGGTGATGAAGCCAGCATTTTTGCCGGCGACCTACTGCGTATGTATATGCGCTACTGCGAACGCAGGGGCTGGAAAGTGACTTTGCTTTCAGAAACCGAAGGTACTGTGGGTGGCTACAAAGAAATACAACTGGAAGTGCAAGGCGAAGATGTATATGGCACCCTAAAGTTTGAAAGCGGCGTACACCGCGTACAACGCGTACCTGCTACAGAAGCCAGCGGCCGTGTACACACTTCCGCAGCCACTGTAGCCGTTATGCCTGAAGCCGAAGAAATTGACTTTGAATTGAAAGAAAGCGATCTGAAAATGGAAACCGCACGTAGTGGTGGCGCTGGTGGACAGAACGTAAATAAGGTGGAAACCAAAGTAATACTTACCCACGTACCTACAGGCACTGTAATAACCTGCCAAACAGAGCGTACCCAGTTGGGTAACCGCGAAAAAGCAACGGGCATGATGCGTACACGCCTCTATGAAGAACAGGTACGCAAACAGGAGGAAGAAATATCTAAAAGAAGGAAAAGTCTGGTAAGCAGCGGAGACCGGTCTGCCAAGATACGTACCTACAATTATCCGCAGGGCCGTATTACCGATCATCGCATCAACATGACCAATTATAACCTCGATGATTTCATGAATGGTAACATACAGGAAATGATAGAAGCACTTCAATTTGCAGAAAATGCTGAAAAAATGCAGGCAGGCGAATCAGTAATATAATATAGATCACGGCAATAGATTTCAACCTCATACGTTTAGATTAACCACACAACAATTATAAAAAAAATGACTACCGCACCACGTTTTGACCTGGTAGATGTTGCCCAGACATTAAAAAAGCACTTCAAAATAGTGCTCGGCGCCACAATTGTAGCGGCTGTGCTGGGCGCTATCTTCTTCTTCATGAAAAGGCCGAAGTACGAAGCAAAAACTGAATTCCTCATTGCCAACCCCCTGTACTACGATAGAAACAGTCTCTTCCGTAATACAGAAATGAGGTTTGTTGACTACATGGGCGGAGATGACGACCTTGACAAATTAACAGCTATAGCCGAGTCTGACACTGTGATGAACATTGTCATAAAGAATCTGCACCTGGCAGAGGATTACAATATAAACCCCAACGATCCCAAGGCAATGTCATTTGTAAAGATGATATTCCGCAAAGGCTTTAGCTTTAAACGCACAGAGAATAAGGACGCTGTTGTTTCTTTTGTTGATTACGATGCACCACGCTCTGCTGCTGTAGCTAATGAAATAGTACATGTTACCGCACAGGTGTTTAACAGTTATTATAATAACATGCGCGAAAAAATGTTCATGGCCCTCCAGGACAAAATGGCGCAGCAAGATAGTTCAATAACTGCCCTCACAGATACACTCGGCGCACTTAGGGACCAGTACGGCATCTACGATATACTCAGCCCGTCGAGGGCAAATATAATGGCAGGCAGTGTTAAGGGTGGCAAAGGTTCTGGTATGGGTATGGAGCGCATCCAAAATATTGAGTCTATAAAAGATCAACTGGTGGCAGACAGGGCCAAGTACGTATCCTTGAGTAACGAGTTCAGCACAGGCACTAAGGTCGATGCTGTAGCCCTTACCCAGGTCATCACAAAAGCCAAAACACCACTATCGCCTAAAGGGCCTACTGCAATGGTAACCATTTTTACCGCTGCACTGCTGGGCTTCTTTTTTAGTGCACTGCTTATATTAATGCTTAGTTATTACCGCATACTTATTTCTGTACAACGTTAATGCTTCAGGCACGTATTTTCGATGACAAGTGGCTATCGGGCATCTGCTTTGCAGTGCTTTTTGCCTGCGTAGCCGTATTTGCCTATACGGGCAATTATCTGGCACTGGCTGCGCCATTTGGCTTCATGTATGTGTTGCTCATGGGTATCAACTGGAAAACTGCTTATTGGATATTGCTTTTCTGCATCCCACTGTCCACACAGCTTTCTTTTAATGATGATACTCTTTCTACCTCCCTGCCCGATGAGCCCATGATGTGGCTTTTCTTCCTCCTGTTCATTGTTATGGTAGCCAGGAATCCGGCATTGATACCGCAATGGTGGTGGCGCAATCCATTAGTCTTTATTATTGCCCTGCAGTTCATATGGCTTATTATACCCGTTATATATTCAGAGGTTCCATTCTTTTCTGTTAAGTTCCTTATATCCAAAGCATGGTACCTGGCAGTGTTCTTTATTATGCCGCTATTTATCTTCCAGGAAAAGAAAGATTTTAAAAAGGCATTCTTGTTTACACTTGTCCCTTTATTGGCTACCATGCTCATTATATTTTACAGGCATGCGCTTATTGGGTTCAACTTCCGCAAGGTCGAAAAAGCTATTCACCCGTTATATTACAACCACGTTGATTATTCTACGGTCATGTCCATGTTCTTTCCATTACTGTGTGTAGCCTACCCACTTACAAAAGGCTATGCAAAATGGATAAGAGTAGTACTGTTGCTCATCATATTATTCTTCCTACCTGCTATATATCTTATTTACGCACGTGCAGCATATATAGCAGTAGTATTTGCAGGCGTTATAGCCCTGGCTATACGCTTCAGGCTGGTCAACTTTATCATGCCTACTATTTATGCATTATTGGCTGCTATGATCATTTATCTAAGCACAGATAACAAGTATATACAGTTCAGGCCCAACTACGAGCATACATACATGCATAAAAGTTTCACAGATCACATGATAGCCACTATAAAAGGACAGGACATGTCATCTATGGAGCGCGTGTACAGGTGGGTAGCGGGTGCCCGTATGAGCATGGATAAGCCTATCACCGGGTATGGCCCACATGCATTCTATTACTATTACAAGCCTTATGCAGTCACCTCCTTTATTACTTATGTAAGTCGCAATACAGAGCATTCTACCACACACAATTACTTTATGTATATGCTGGTAGAACAGGGCTGGCCGGCAATGATATTATATGCCATACTTATTTACGTCGTATTTGCACAGGCACAAAAAACGTATTGGCGGTTCACAGATCGCTATTACAAATACGTAACACTCGGTGTCATTATGATGTTTGCTGCGGGCTTCATCAACAATTTCTTTTCAGAGCTGCTTGAAACACATAAGGTTGGATCTATGTTCTACTTGTCTATAGCCTTGCTGGTCATACTGGACAAGAAAAGCAGGGATATGGCCGAACAAAAAGAAATTACACACACTTCGTCCATATAGCATCCAATTATACTGTTGAGTTCTGAAATGAATAAAGGGCAGTCTTCGTGTGAAGACTGCCCTTTATTAAAATACTTTTTCCCAGACTATAAGTGATGAAATGCTACCCCAAAGGTAGAAACACCGGTTGATAGATCCAGGAACAAACCCACCTTATGACTAACGTGATATTCAGCTCCTATATGCAAATCAAGGTATAATGGGTCGGCCTTGTGTGCTACTCCTCTGTCTCCGGTATAGCCATTATCCCATGTTACATTATCTATTGCAAAGCCAACAGATGCAGCGGCATAAAAATCCCACCTCGATGGTGCATTCAATAATTCATCAAAATAATAGGTGCCTTTTACGCCTATAGGTATCACGGTTTCATGATAATAATAGTCATTATTACCATAGTAGTACGCATCGCTGCGGTAAGATGTGATGCCAATAAAAGGCGCAAGGGTAAAGTTTCTCAGTACATCAAATTCGTAATTGGCAAAAAAGAATGGAGCAGGCACGCCCAGGTACCCAAAATAACCCGGCCCTACACCAAGGTTCAGCGTATTGCCGAAGCTTTCAGGTGCAGATTGCTTTTGCATCATTGGTTGTGCCTGCATATTGGTTTGCAAAAACATAAATGCCAGTTGCAGCATCATCAATTTTATTCCCCTCTTAATACTCATGGTTATATTATTTTGTGTGGTCAACTAATATTTAGCTTTCCAATAAAGACTATGCCATCAAACGTTCAAGAAGATAAAATACAAAAAATGCCGTTTGGGGTTGTTACCAGCTACATAGACTACACAAGTCATTTATTTATCCTTTTTTTTGCCGCCAATAACATTGTACTATTCGGGGACCGCAAACCAAATTTTTTTAATACTCTGCCTTTATATCAGAGTTAATATTGCAGCTATTATTGTTTGATGATCTTATAGTGTTGAATTTCTTTATCATTACTTACAATCACCACATACGCCCCTGCAGACAATGCAGACAGATCCAATTCAGTGTTTCCGTTTATAGTTGTGGGATTAATTACTATTCTGCCTGCCATGTCTGTTACGGTTAACAACGCAACATTGCTTTTGCTGCTCCATGCTATCCGTAAAATATTGCTTACAGGATTAGGGCATACCGTCAGCTTACCACCCATTTCCAGCGTTGCAATTGCCTCTGGCAAAACACTTATTGCATCAATGGTAAGATAAGAGCAATAGCCACCACCAGGACACTGAGGCAGGTTACCTCTTGTATATTTAGTGGGGCAAATACGGAGAAAAATGCTATCTGGTGTAGCACCTGATGTGTAGTTGACAGTAAGATTGAATGGAGTAAAATTGGTCATCCCGGCCAAAAGCACATTACCCACACCAATAGTATCCCTGCTGTCTGATGCAGCATTCCATTCAGTAACTGCAGCAGTCACACTGGCTGAATCAATCACAAAGGGACCGCCGGTAGCTGTGCTGTAAAGACTGGCATCTTCATATTTATAATAGCCTGTTATCCCTTGTGTCCTTTGCGTTGTCGCAGCCCCTTGTATCACCTGGTCATACCCAAACCCACTCCACCGCGAAAGCCTGAGTGCATAGTTACCGCTATATCGGTCGGTATCCTGCAGAGTACCAGATTGGTGTCCTTGGGTTACTATATTTGTTAGTGTGTAGTGGGTCCAGTTATTCAGTTTAGGGTTACCTGTGGTATCCACATACCATTGTTCAAAACCAAGGTTCATGAGCTGAGAAAATCCTTGAAGGCTGCACATAGCGAGCAAGCAGGTAAACATCATTTTTTTCATAGATACAATATGCGGTATGCAAGATAGGCAATGTTTATTGCAGCTATACCCCTCCAGGCACCATTGTTTAATACAATGACTTTGTTAAAATAGATTAGCGTAAACCCATACAGCCTATTTTTACGTAACTGTATCTATATCTATCCCAAACAAAAATCTCACTACAATGCGCAACATTCTTTGCCAACTACTCATAGTCATATGCTGCACTTCCGCTTTCGGTCAGGAACCAGATATATTAAACAGCAAAGCATTTAAAGAAATGAACAGTGACAGGGTGCCCTCCACCCAAACAGTTGATACCGCTACTTTCGCTGCGGGTTGCTTCTGGTGTACAGAAGCTAAGTTTCAGGAACTAAAGGGGGTTACCAGCGTCACATCGGGTTTCGCAGGCGGGCACACGGCGCACCCCAGCTATAAAGAGGTTTGCACCGGCACCACCGGCCATGCAGAGGCCTGCAACATCATCTACAACCCTGCAATAATATCTTACGATGAATTGCTGGCTGCATTCTTCACTGCTCACGATCCTACGCAACTCAATAAGCAGGGTAATGATGTAGGCACCCAATATCGTTCCGCTATTTTCTATCATAATAAAGAGCAGAAACAGAAAGCAGAATACTACATCGGGCAGCTTAACGCAGAAAAGGCTTACCCAACGCCTATTGTAACCCAGGTGGCTCAATATACCGTGTTCTACAAAGCGGAAGATTACCACCAGAATTACTACAGCCAAAACACCGAACAGCATTATTGTAAGTACGTGATACAACCTGAACTGGAAAAATTTAAAAAAGTATTCAAAGACAAACTCAAAGATTAATATGAAAGCCATACTCACATCCTTAGTACTCATCTGTATATATATTTGTCGTGTATTCGCCCAAAACCTGCAAACAGAAACCGGGCACGAGCACAATCCATACTATTCACATACAGATACCCATCATCTCGATGTCACCAATGCACAGTGGAAGAAAATACTTCCTGCAGATCTTTATGCAGTTTCCAGGCAACAAGCCACAGAAAAAGCATTTACAGGTAAATACTGGAAAACCGATGTAAAGGGCACATACTACTGCGCGGTTTGTGGTAATGTACTCTTCAGGTCGGGAGCTAAGTTTGCCAGCACATGTGGGTGGCCCAGCTTTTTTGAGCCTATCCGCCCCAATAGTGTCACCTATCGCGAGGACAATTCACATGGCATGCATCGTACCGAGGTGCTGTGCGGCCGGTGCGATAGCCACCTGGGCCATATATTCGATGACGGCCCGCCGCCCACCCACAAGCGCTTTTGTATGAATTCCATATCACTCGATTTTAAACCCGATTGATACCAATAATTCAATTAAAATTAACCTTTCCATACATTTAGCAATATTACGTATCGGGAAAAAATGCTATTTTCGCACCGCTTTAAACCGGTGCGTTATTCTTTATAGATACCCCACCCGATTAACAAATCTTATTACTTAATTATAAATAATGAAAAAATTATTAGTTACCGGCTCATCCGGGTTAATAGGGTCTGAGGTTTGCATTCACTTTGCACAATTGGGTTGGGAAATACATGGTGTGGACAACAACCAGCGCGAAGTGTTCTTTGGCCCAAGTGGCGACACTCGCTGGAATCAGAACCGCCTGCAAACTGTCATCCCTAATTTCATACACCACGAAGCTGACATCCGCGACCGCAACCGTATACTGGAGTTGATACCTTCCATAAAGCCCGATGCTATTGTGCATACTGCTGCACAGCCCAGCCACGACCGCGCCGCTGCCATACCTTTTGAAGATTTTGATACCAACGCAGTAGGCACCTTCAACATGCTGGAGGCTACCCGCAGGTACAGCACCAACATACCTTTCGTGCACCTTTCTACCAACAAGGTATATGGCGATGCACCCAACGAAATTGAAATGGTAGAATTGCCTACCCGCTGGGACTATGCCGACAAAACTTACGAACACGGCATACCCGAAACCTTTCGTATCGATCAAACCAAGCACTCCCTCTTTGGTGCATCAAAAGTATCGGGCGATATCTCTGTACAGGAATATGGCCGTTACTTCAATATGCCTACAGCATGCCTGCGTGGTGGTTGCCTTACAGGCCCTAACCACTCTGGTGTAGAGCTGCACGGGTTCCTCAGCTACCTGGTAAAATGCAACCTCGAAGGTCGCCAGTACACTGTATTTGGCTACAAGGGCAAGCAGGTACGCGATAATATACATTCTTACGATGTTGCACGTTTCATAGAAGAGTTCATCAAAGCTCCGCGCATTGCAGAAGTGTATAACCTGGGCGGTGGTAAAGATAATACATGCTCCATCCTCGAGGCTTTCGATATTATCTCTGGCATCAGCGGTAAAGAAATGCTGTACAAGTACGATGAAACTAACCGCATAGGCGATCACATCTGCTACTATAGCGATCTGCGCAAGATGAAGGAACACTACCCTAACTGGGACATTACAAAATCCTTGCAGCAAACCTTCCAGGAGATCTACGAAGCGTGGATAACCCGCGAAAAAACAGTCGTTGCTTAAGTTTCGGCATACATTAATTGCATATCCATTATCAAACATATAGCCCCGGCCACAAGCCGGGGTTTCATTAAAACAAAAGGGCTATAACCCGGCAGGCCTAACGCCCCATCATCTTGTCACATTGTGGTTAACTTTTAAGCGCAACTCATGAATATCTGGCTTATATCTGCTTTCGAACCTACACCTGTTGACAATACGCGCCCCATGCGCTTCATGGGCATTGCTGATGCCGCCATAGCGCTTGGGCATAAGGTTACCTTCTTTACCACCACCTTTAAGCACGGCAACAAAACCCAGCGCTACCACCAGCACACTTACCACACTGTTATACCCGGCAGTTACGAGCTTGTGTTTCTGCACTCCAAACCCTACAAGGGCAATATAACCGTACAGCGCATGCTGGCCCACCGCGACCTGGCGAAAAAGCTGTTGGCAGAAGTACAAACCCGTACCGACAAGCCTGATATAATCTATATCAGCCTGCCGCCACTTAGTACTGTGCAGGCCATATGTAAGTGGGCGAAGGAGCACAATATACCTGTGGTGGTCGATATTATTGACCCCTGGCCGGCAGTGTTCCTCAAAGCATTTCCCACGCCGGTAAAAGGTGCAGGCAAAATACTATTGTCCCCATTCTATAAAAAGCTAAGCTATATACTCAACAACTGCGCTGCCGTTACAGCCATATCAAAGCAGTACACCGACTGGACAACCACATTTTACAACAAGCCGCGCCCTACGGCCTACTTCTACCCTGCCATCCAGTTTGCTGAGGTAAAAGAAGCCTTCAAGGCACTGGCCACCACCACACCCAAACCTACCGATAAGCTGCGCATCATATACGCAGGCTCACTGGCCAGCTCTTATGATATACCAACCATCCTCGGCGCTGCTGCCATTATAGAGCAAAAGTATCCCGGCAAAACCGAGTTTCTCATTGCCGGTACCGGCACACAGGAAGACCTGGTGAAGGCCAAGGAAAAAGAACTCTCAAATATCAAGTACCTGGGCTGGCTGGGTCAAGATCAGATCAACACACAATTTTACCTGGCCGATATCGGCCTTACCCAGCACGTACCCGGTGCCACGCAGTCGGTTACCTACAAGTTGTTCGATTACCTGGGGGCCGGCCTGCCTATACTCAACTCACTGGTCAGCGAAATGGCGGCCATTATTGAAGACAATAAAGTGGGCTTCAACAACATCAGCGGCGACCCCGCATCGCTGGCACAAAACGTAGAGCGCTTTTTAACCGACCCATCACTACTACCCGCATACAAAAGCAACGCCCTAAAACTCACTGCCGAGCAGGGCGATGCCCAGGTAGTATATAGCAAACTCGTCCATTTTATTGAGCAGTTTGCAGCAAAGAATTAACCGCAACCGCAGGTTGGTGTCTTGCAATTTTGTAATTTGTAACTCTAACCACCAAGGCTATAGCCACTATTAACAGAAAACGAAAAACACTACAATATGAAATCTAAGATCTGGCTCTCCTCTCCCCACATGGGACACAAAGAATTCGAATTTGTAAAAGAAGCCTTCGATACTAACTGGATAGCCCCCCTTGGTCCCCATGTCGATGGCTTTGAGCAGGATATTGTAAACTTCCTCGATAGCCCGGTTTACGTGGCCGCACTTAGCTCCGGCACCGCCGCCCTGCACCTGGGCCTTATACTGCTGGGCGTGCAGCCCGGCGATGAAGTTATTTGCCAGTCCATGACCTTCTCTGCTTCTGCCAATCCCATTGCCTACATGGGCGCCAAACCCGTGTTTGTAGATAGCGAGGCCGATACCTGGAACATGTCACCCGCCTCCCTGGAAGAAGCCATAAAAGACCGCATAGCCGTTACAAGTAAAGCGCCAAAGGCCATTATACCCGTGCACCTCTACGGCATGCCCGCTAAGATGGACGAGATAGCCGCTGTAGCCGCCCGTTACGAAATACCCATACTAGAAGACGCTGCCGAGGCCCTTGGCTCCAGCATCAACGGCCGTATGTGCGGCACCATGGGCGCCATATCCGCCCTGTCGTTCAATGGCAATAAGATCATCACCACGTCAGGTGGTGGCGCGCTGGTATCTGCCAGTAAACACAACGCCAACCAGGCCCGCTTCCTGGCCACACAGGCCCGCGATGCCGCCCCGCACTACCAGCACAGCCACATAGGCTACAACTACCGCATGAGCAACGTATGCGCCGGCATTGGCCGCGGGCAAATGACCGTCCTTAACGATCGCATTGCCGCCCGCCGTGCCAATTTCGATCTGTATGTGCAGCGCATGGCCAGCCTGCCCGGTGTATCGTTCGTGTACGAGCCCGATGGCTACTTTTGCAACCGTTGGCTCACCACCATACTCATAGATCCCGCACTGTCCAACGGCATCACCCGCGAAACCCTGCGCCTGGCCATGGATAAAGAGAATATAGAAAGCCGCCCGCTGTGGAAACCCATGCACCTGCAACCCGTGTTCCAGGGCAGCCCATACTATGGCGACAAAACATCTGAACACCTGTTTGCCAATGGCCTCTGCCTGCCTTCAGGCTCCAACCTCGTAGATAAGGACTTCGACCGAATATTTGCTGTGGTAGATGAGGTTTGGCAATTAGCTACTGCATAAAATAACACACATAAACTAAATGCATAAGCCACCCTACAAGGTGGCTTATGCATTTTTAAACTGCCTTATTTACCGGCAGCGGTGCAAACTTATTCTTTCACAAATTTCTGTGTGGTAGTTGCCCCTTTATTGGTCACCTTTATTAAGTAACTACCAGCAGGCAATTGTGCAACAGGCAGGCTGTACAAGCTATTATCCAGCACTCCGCTTGTTATCACCTGCCCCTGCATGTTTATTACCTTGTAGCTGCCGTTGCTCAGGTTGTCATCCAGGCGCACGTTTATAGTGGTGTGCGCAACTGTAGGGTATATACTCACACCGCTTACCCCATCTGTAAACAGTGGGTTGCTGGTGTAGTACACCTCATTGCCAATATCCCTAACCCTTATCTGGTAGGTAGCATTCCCGTTAGTTGGTGTAACATCAGTAAACGTGTAGGGGCTTATTTCATAGCCTTGCGCTTTTACTGTTTGTACCACTGCATAGTCGCTGCCATTTACACTTTTCACCACATCAAACACATAGTTGTCTGTATGCGCCACAGCGGCTTTCCAGCCTATGGTGGCATTGCCGCCTGCATTTGTTATGGTTTCAGTGTTAATGATGAATTCCTTATCCCCGGTGAATGATACCATACCGCTACCGGCTATACCTGCCGCGTTCACGTCAAGTACATTCAGCACAAAGGCAGGCGGTATTTTACCACCCCATGCTACATTAACGGTGCCGTTGCTGTTTACGGCCACCTGTTGCAGCATTTCGCCACCACCAATCTGCGAGTAAAAAGAAATATCAGACCGCGGCACACAACCAGTTACATGGTAGGTCACCACACCATCTGCTTCATAACAGCGCACCTGCAGGGGGTTGCCATCGCCGGCAAAGGCCGTGGAACCATACATGAGCGTGGTTAAGGACAATAAAACAATACTTTTTTTCATAATAATTATTTTAGTGAGTTAACTTATAAATTTTAGTGGCCGCCCAGCGGTAATGGTATGGCCGATAATATAGCAAACAAACCAAGG
>JABDEZ010000061.1:14859-17020 GCA_013286835.1 Bacteroidota bacterium | reverse complement strand
TGAGGGGGTGGTCTAAACCCCTTCATGATTTTACCAACCCAGAAGATTTTTTAGTTTTGCCATTCCTGTTTTGCTTACTGCTATTTTGGCTCCATTCTGCAATAATGCAATGTGGCCATCTTTCTCGTAAGGCTCTATACGTGCAAGCTGTGCAACCGGCAATACATATGACCGATGTACACGGACAAACTTCAGTGGATCGAGTGTTTGCTCTAAATGTGATAATGTGCTTTTCTTAAGATAGGTGCCTGAAGGCGTTACGATTTTTATGTAGTCATCGCTTGCTTCTACATACTGTATATCGTGCTCGGGTATGATGCGTATCATACCATTATCTTTTACAACTATGCGGTTTTGATAGCCTTCAACAATGGGCGTTGCAAATAGCTTTTCATTGTCGGGTTGTTTTTGTGCAGTTGCTGTAATGCTGAGCCATTTTTGCATGGCTTTATCGAATCGTTCGCGTGTTATGGGTTTCAATAAGTAGTCGGCTGCGTTGAGTTCAAAGGCCTTCATTGCATATTCATCAAACGCCGTAGTGAATATAACTGATGGAGGGATTTCAATTAATTCAAGCATTTCCATGCCGTTGAGACGTGGCATCTGTACATCAAGAAATATGAGATCTGGTTCAAGTTCCTGTATAGTTTTAAAACCCTCAAAACCATCACTGCATTCTGCAATAACCTCGATTTGTGTATAAGGTTTTAAAAATGCTCTGATCAGCTTGCGTGCCAGGGGCTCATCATCTATTAGTATCACTTTGTACATAATGGCGGGGTATTTTTATAAGTGTTGTAAAAATTTCGTCTGTTTTTTGAATATCTAAAAGGTCGAGGCGTGCATAAAGCAGAAATAGTCGTCGCCGGATGCCTGCCAGGCCAAAGCCGGTGCCGCGCGACAGATTGTCTGAGCTATTGTAAGGATTGGAAACGGATATCTCCAGGAAATCGGGTGACAGCCATATTTGTATAGATATGGTTACAATGCCCACTGTACCGTACAAACCAAATTTAATGGCATTCTCAATAATGGGTTGCAGCAAGAATGGCGGTATAGTGGCATCGTCTGTATATTCTTTTTGATAAACGACTTTAAGCCGATCGCCAAAGCGAATAGCTTCTATATCGAGATAGGATTGAATATAAGCAAGTTCATCTTCTATAGGTATCTTGTCTTGTGCCTCCCGTTTTACTGAGTTGCGCAAGAAATCGGATAGTTTGCCCACCATTTCCTGAGCCATATCCGGTTCAATTAAAATAAGGGCATTGATAGAGTTGAGGCTGTTGTATAAGAAATGGGGTTGCAATTGCTGCCTCAGCTTGAATAACTCTGCCTCGCGCAGGAGAATGGAAGCATCGGCCTGCTGCTGGAATTTATCTTCAAGGGTATCGGTTTTCTTGCTTAGTCCGGTATAGGTAGCTACCCACCCCAATACCAGGAAATTGATAATGATGCGTAATGGGAGGGTGTTGGTGAGCCACAGACAATAGGGCTTGTTGGTATGGCCTACCCAGTTCCTTAGTATTTGCCAGTTTGTAATACTGCCAACGAAGCAGAAAAAAGCAGTAGTGATGATGGCATAAAAAAAGATGGCAACGGTAGTAGGGTATGAGCGCATGACCAGGTATATACCCCATACGCACAGCGATAGAATAACGATGCTTATAATGCTATCTTTTATGGCAACAGCATTATCGAGCTGGCATACATTGGTGAGTACCAATGCATATATAGCCCATGCAAATAAGATGTGCACGGGCCATATCCAACTTATGTTTTTAGAAATAATAGACAAAGGCAGTTGTATGTTTTAAATGCTCCAAACCGGAGCTGCTATTGGTTCTGCTTCCTTTACTACTGAGAACAGAAGACTGCCGTTTGTCAGCGTTACTTCTTGTATATCTTTTACTGCCACCAACTGCCAGCGTATATCGCGGCCATGCCTGTCTATGATGGTTTGTTCTTCATTTTTAGCTATTGTGCGTGCTTCATCGAGCGCCTGGCGCTCATCTTCAGCAAATACTAACCTCCATTGCTCTTCATACTGGTCTGTAGGTTTTCCTTCGCATTCAATACAATATACGATCTGTGCAGTGTATGTTTTCATAAAAAAACAATTTGTGGTGTTATTGAATATGGGTTTAGAATGATTTTATTT
>JABDEZ010000061.1:0-14849 GCA_013286835.1 Bacteroidota bacterium | reverse complement strand
TTCGATACTGCCGAATGAGCAAGTGCCTTTAAGGAGTAAGATTTTTTGTTCGCCGGTACTTTGCGGAGGTTGCATCATGCGTTCGTCTTCAACGCTGCCAAATGACGGGCTTATCTCATTTTGTACCTGCCAGTTTGATGGGACTATGAGTTCTACACCGCCGAAGGAAATTTTGACATCTATTACCATTATCTTTTCGGTAGTGTCTGCCTGCTTGAGGTTGACCTCGCAGCCGCCAAATGTGGCAAAAATAGATCCGCCTTTAAAATCTTTTGAGGTTACAAATTCTTTTCGGCCACCAAACGTAACATCAATATTTATAGTGTTTTCTGCAGTAGTGACCGTATCCATGACTATACCATCTTTATTTGGCATGCAATAGGGTGTACGACGTGAGCGAAATGCAATGAAGATGCCACCACATATAAGCAAAGCAGGCCATATAAGCGCCGAAGACGGATGACCGAATATATAGAACTGCGGGGTGAGGTTTGCAACACCTATGATCAGCATGATCCAGCTGGCTGGATTACGGAAAGAACTTCTGAAACCAACTAGTAAACCAATGATGATGAGGACAACAGGCCAGGTAGTAATATAGCTAAAGTATAATAGTCCAAATGTTTTGCACAGAAGAGCCACCCCAATAAGTGCAAGCAGGATACCAAATATGGACTTATCCCTTGGATTGTGATGACGGTGACCAAATTTTTTTCTGCGATAATATTCGTGACGAGACATTTTTTATTTTGTTTTATGATGTAAAAGTAAATAGCAGAAAGCACACCGTTTATTCCTTTTAGGCAATGGATAGGGTAATGTCGGTAAACGTAGTAATATAGTCGGTGAAAAAGTTGTGCTGCCAGAATGGAGGTCAATGTGGTAACAAAATCTACCGAAGTGGTTGATGCAACCTTGTGGTTATTGACCCAATGTGATATTGTAGTTAATAAAGAACGCGCAGATCCATCATCTGCACGTTTTTTATTTTATGCGTAAATAAATACAATTTTTCTTCAGGATTAACGCTAAACTTTGCGCTACAAATAACTACTCATGAAAAAACTATTGGCAGCAGCTTTATTATTAGGAGGATCAACCGTATTTGGCCAGGGTGCAGACAGCTACCGAATACTAAAAACATTTCCGGTAACAGGTGACGGTAGGTGGGACTACCTTGCTGTAAGCCCGGTTAATGATTACCTGTACATATCGCACGGTATGCAGGTAAATGTGATAGATAAACTGAGTGGAGCTGCAGTAACAGTAATACCCAACACCACAGGTGTGCACGGAATAGCATTTGCTCCGGGTGTGCAGAAAGGGTTCATAAGTAATGGAAAGCTGAATACTGTAACTGTATTTGATATAAACACCAATGAAGTAAAGGGCGAGATAAAAACCGGTGAGAACCCAGATGCAATTATGTATGATGAGTACTCTAAGAAAGTATTTGTTTGCGATGGTAAGAGTAAAGACCTTACAGTAATAGACCCTACCAACAATATGGTTGTAACTACCATAGCACTTGGCGGAAAGCCTGAAACTGCAGTTAGCGATGGCAACGGAAATATTTACATAAACATAGAAGACAGAAATGAAATAGTGCGACTGAACACTAACAAGCTGATAGTTACTGCACGCTGGCCACTGGGCAAGGGTGCAACCGGCCCATCTGGATTGGCTATAGATAAGGTGACCAAGAGGTTATATGCAGGCTGCGATAACATACTTGTAGTAATGAATGCAGAGAATGGTAAGGTGGTAGCAACAGTGCCTATAGGCGATGGCTGTGATGGTGTGGAATTTGATGCTTCTGAAAGGACCGTATTCTCATCTAACGGTGATGGCACATTGGATGTGATAAAGGAACTGACTCCGGATAAGTACAAAAGCCTGCAAAGATTGACCACACAAAAAGGAGCTAAAACAATGACGCTTGATAAGGACGCGCATGTGTTGTATCTTTCAACCGCCGACTTTGAGCCCGCTACGGGAGGAACCGGAAGGCCAAATGCAAAACCTGGTACCTTTAAGGTGCTGGAAGTAGGCCGGTAGTAAAATAATGAAGCAATGTATTTCACCGTAATTTTACGCGACTTATAAGTGAAAATACTGATCATAGAAGATGAGCCTGGACTGAACAGGAGCATGGTAGATTACCTATCATCGCAGCAATACCTTTGTGAATGTGTAACAAGCTATAATAGTGCGCTTGAAAAGATAGAGCTGTACCAGTATGATTGTATAGTACTAGACCTGATGCTGCCAGGTGGTAATGGGTTGGATTTGCTTAAAGCGCTGAAGAAAGCAAACCGTATGGATGGGGTGATCATTATATCGGCCAGGAACGAACTGGAAGATAGGATAGCCGGTTTGCAGATAGGTGCAGACGATTACCTTGCAAAACCGTTTCACCTGCCAGAATTAAGTGTGCGTATTGCTGCCATTATAAGGCGAAAAAACATGCAGGGGAGTAATACTCTTGCCTTTGAAGAAATAACCTTGGATGTATCTGCCAAAACGGTGCATGTGCAGCAAGCCGAAGTTGTATTGACGCGTAAGGAATATGACCTGTTGGTGTACTTTATTGTGAACCGCAACAGGGTAGTATCTAAAAATGCGATAGCCGGGCACTTATGGGGCGATGATATGGATGTAGCAGATAACTATGATTTTATATACGCACATATAAAAAACCTAAGAAAGAAATTGCTGGCCGCCGGTGCCGGCGATTATATACGCAGCGTATATGGCATGGGCTATAAACTGGCTATAAAATGAAGCTGTTTACCCGTTATAACCGCCTTAACATAATGGCTACTGTAATGGTCTTTATGGTAGGCGGTTTTACCTTTTACCTGTTGTTGCATTATATATTGGTGCAACAGGTAGATAGTACCCTGCAATCGGAACAGCAGGAGATATACCAATATGTGAAGATACACGGTGACCTCCCGGAGATACTCAATACAAAGGATCAGCACGAGGTGTATAGTAAGGGCGTACCTGTGCCGGAAGGGTACGGGACAGTGAACTACAAGAGCAATGGACACGAAAAAAAATTATATAGGGACATCAGGTTTAATATTGACGTAAAGGGTGAAACTTATGGAGTGATTGTGAGTAAGCCATTGAGGAAGACACAGCTTTTGCTGAACCTGATCATATTTGTGACGCTGGCGATGATAGCATTGATATTAGTGACAGGACTGTTGATCAACCGACGAATACTGAACAATATATGGCGACCCTTTTATGATACTGTAAGACAGGTGAAACAATATAATCTTTCTGCACCAGATGCGGTAACACTGCAAACAACAGACATAGAGGAATTTGCGTTGCTGAATGACAGCATTACGGCAATGATGGATAGTGTGCAGCAGGATTACCAGGCGCTTAAAAAGTTTACCGGTCATGCGGCCCATGAAATGCAGACACCGCTTGCTGTGATACGTACGCGAATGGATATGCTGATGCAGCAGGAAAACCTGCTGAACGAATATGGGCCTGGTATTGCGGAAATAGAACAGGCGGTGCAGCGGCTTTCGAGATTGAATCAATCACTTTTGTTACTTACTAAGGTAGAGAACAGGCAGTTTGCTTTGAATGAAGAAGTGCAGATAGATGAGGTAGTAGAAAGTAAGTGTGTTGAATTTGCTGAAATGATGCAGGAAAGAAAAATTAGTCTATCCTTATCAGTAACGCCCTTTTCGGTGCGTTTCCACAGGCAGCTTGCAGAAATATTGGCAGGCAACCTGGTAAACAATGCAATGAGGTATAACAAACACAGTGGGGCAATAGTAGTAACCCTTGATAATGGTTTGCTGACCATAGCCAATACATCAAACCTTCCTGCCCTGGAGCAAGAACAGGTTTTCCAAAGGTTTTACAGACATAGCGATGTAAAAGCTGAAGGGAATGGGTTGGGTTTGTCGATAGTGAAGCAGATATGCGATTTTGCTGGGTTTATGGTCAACTATACTTACTCGGATGACATGCATATATTCTGCGTGAATTTTAACGCATCTACTACAATTGGTGGATAATAACTGCAAAATTTCTACAGGTTTTGTTTATTCCTTTGTGCAAGCATATAATAGATGGTGATCATTAAGCGCTATATGAGGATTTTTATGTTAATCGCGTTGTTTGCAGCGGTTGATTGCGTTGCGCAGACACGAGATATGGATTATTACTTGCAGCAAGGGCTAGATAACAGTCCATTGCTGAAGGACCATACCAACCAGGCACGTGCAGCACAGATAGACAGCCAAAGGGTGCGTGCAGTGTATAAACCCCAGGTAACAGCAACCAGCAATAATTTTTACGCGCCAGTAGTAAATGGTTATGGGTATGACCAAATAGTAACCAACACAGCAAGTGTGAATGCCCTGGTGAATGTAAACCAGAACTTTGTAAGTAAAAAAAGCCTGGACATACAAGTAGGGGCTGCACTGCTAGTACGTGATTCATTGTTGAATGCGCGCGACATAACCGGGCAGGAACTGAAACGGGCTATTGTAGCACAGTACATAACGGCATATGGGGACTTGCAACAATACAACTTTAATGTAGAGATCAATGCATTACTGGATAGGGAAGATAGCCTGTTGCGAAAACTGGTGCAGAGTAACATCTACAGGCAAACCGATTACCTTACCTTTCTGGTAACACACAGGCAACAAACATTGCAGTTGAAGCAGTTTGCTATTCAGTATAGAACAGATATAGCGGGACTTAATTATCTATGTGGTATCTATGATACCGCAGCTGTTGCACTAGACAAACCCAAAATAGAATTACAACATCTGCCTGATGCAGGAGCTTCGGTGTTTTTTCAGAAATATGTGATAGACAGCATGCTTTTGAAGAACAGCGTAGCATTGCTCAACTATAGTTACCGGCCCAAAGTGTCTGCTTATGTGAATGGTGGGTACTACTCATCGCTAACCTACGAAGCATATAAGAACTTTGGCGGCAGTGCGGGGTTGAACCTGACGTTGCCCATATACGATGGTCACCAAAAGAAATTGCAATACCAGAAGATACAGCTACAGGAAGATACACGGCAGGGGTATCGTGATTTCTTTTTTAAGCAATATAACCAACAAGTAGCGCAACAGATGCAGCAGCTTACCGCTACAGAAAGCTTGCTTGCTGAGATCAACGACCAGGTACACTACACGGAAACCCTTATAGATGTAGATGTAAGGCAAATGGAAACAGGGGATACTAAAATTGCAGATTACGTTATAGCTATCAATAATTATTTAACGGCAAAGAACCTGCTGGTACAGAACAATGTAAGCAGGTTGCAGATCATTAACCAGATCAACTACTGGAACAAGTAAATTATTTATGATGCAGTATTCCAAAATATTTATATTATTCTGTGCCGTAGCGATGTTTAGCTCTTGCAGTAGCAAGGTTGAAAATGGGAAAGGTGAAGAAGCAGCACCGGAAACAGCACAAACACCTGTTACCGTGACCAGCATAGATACCAATCCGCTTACGGAATACCTGGAGTTGAATGCAACATCGGCTTACATGCAAAAAAGCTATGCGAAGGCAAATGCCGGAGGGTATATAAAAGCAATGAATGCGGCACCCGGTAAATATGTTAGCGCAGGACAGATATTGTTTACCCTAAAAACAAAGGAGGCCGAGAGTATAGGTAATACGATTAATAAGCTGGACCCCGCTCTTAAATTTACAGGTGTAAATAACATACACGCCGGAAGTAACGGCTTCATTACCCAACTGAACCACCAGGTGGGAGACTATGTACAAGATGGTGAACAAGTGGCTGTAATAAGTGACGAGAACAGTTTTGCTTTTGTATTGGAGCTGCCTTACGAACTGAAAAAATATGTACCAGTAAATAAACATGTGGAGGTTATATTACCAGATAGCACTCATCTTGATGGTGTGGTAGCAGCGGCAATGCCAACAGTAGATCCCGCATCACAAACACAAAGTATGGTTATTAAAGTACCACAAGCCAATCACATGCCTGAAAACCTGATTGCTAAAGTAAGAATAGTAAAAAGCCAGACCCATACAGCCTCTTTGCCTAAGACAGCAATATTGAGTAATGATGTACAAAGTGAGTTTTGGGTAATGAAAATGATGGATTCTGTTACTGCTGTAAAGGTGCCTATACAGAAAGGAATAGAAACTAAGGATAGAGTAGAAATACTATCGCCAGTATTTGGGGCTGATGATAAAATATTGACAGGTGGGAATTATGGACTAGGCGATACGGCAAAGGTTAAAATAGTACAATAACGACTCATGAAGAACTTCTTTGTCTCATACAAGAACCCGCTAACTGTTGTATTGGCTGTATTGCTTTTGGGTGGTGTGCTTGCGTATAGCAAGCTGCAAACCTCCTTGTTTCCTGAAATTACATTTCCTAAAATAAAAGTTATTGCAGATGCCGGTGAACAGCCAGTGAACAAGATGATGGTGACTGTGACCAAGCCTCTTGAAGCTGCTATAAAACAAGTACCCGGATTACAGGACGTAAGGAGCACAACCAGCAGGGGCAGTTGCGAAATATCAGCATTTATGGACTGGAATGCTAATATAGACCTGAGCCAGCAAAGGATAGAATCGCGTATCAATGAAATAAAAAATGTGCTGCCACCAGATGTGCACATAACGGTGGAAAAGATGAACCCATCCATACTGCCGGTGATGGGCTATACCCTGGAGAGCAACAGTAAATCGCCCATAGAGTTAAAGCAACTGGCTAACTACACCATTAAGCCCTATTTATCGCAAGTGGGTGGAGTGGCTGAAGTACGGGTGATAGGAGGGCGACAGAAAGAATACTGGCTGACACTGAAGCAGCAAGTAATGAGTACGTTGGGTATAACTCCGGATTCCATTAATAATGCATTGTCGCAAACGGGGTTTATCAGGTCTAATGGTTACTTGTCAGACTACCGGTACCTGTACCTTACTATAACAGATGCAACAGTACATAGTGTAGATGATATACAGCACATAGTGGTGCGTAATGATGGGAAGCGTATTGTATTGCTGAGTGACATTGCAGAAGTAGAGGTTAAGGAAGCAGTGGAATATACCCGCATCAACGCCAATGGACGGGATGCTATATTGCTTGCGGTGATAAAACAACCCAATGCCAACCTTGTACCACTATCGGAAGAGGTGAAAAAGCGCGTAGAAAAGCTGAAGGATATATTGCCTAAAGATGTGAGTTTAAAGCCTTATTATATACAGTCTGATTTTGTAAATGATTCGGTTAAAAGTGTTACAGATAGTTTGTGGGTGGGACTCGCCCTAGCTATAATTGTAGCTATTATATTTCTACGTTCACTGCGTGCAAGCCTTACCATTCTTATAACTATTCCTATAACGTTGTGCCTTACACTGATCATTATATACGGTGTTGGTTATACGTTCAATATTATGACCCTGGGAGCCATAGCGGCTTCTATAGGACTGATCATAGATGATGCTATAGTTGTGGTAGAACAGATACACCGTACCCGCGAAGAACATCCTGATGAACCTGCAACAGCATTGATCCAGAAATCGATCAATTACCTGTTCCCGGCAATGGTAGGTTCGTCTGTAAGTACAATAGTGATATTTGTACCGTTTGTACTGATGACAGGAGTGGCGGGTGCTTACTTTAAAGTGCTGACCAATACCATGATCATTACCCTGGCGTGCTCTTTCTTTGTTACGTGGATAGGATTGCCTGTTGTGTACTTGCTATTGGGCAGTAACAAGAGTAATGAAACTATAAAAGCGCACCCTGTGAAGAACAGGAGATGGGTAGGATATTTTATAGCACGGCCCTACCTGAGTTTTGTATTTATTGGGTTGTTGATAATATCGATAGTATTTGTCGTGCCTAGGCTGGAAACGGGGTTTTTGCCAGAGATGGACGAGGGTAGTATTGTGCTGGATTATAGTTCTCCGCCTGGTACATCGCTAGACGAAACAGACCGAATGCTGCGAGAAGTGGAAAAACTTGTGACTGCTACACCTGAAGTAGAGGCTTATAGTAGAAGGACAGGTACACAGATGGGGTTTTTTATTACAGAACCTAATAGGGGGGATTACCTGATACAGCTGAAAAAAGACAGAAGCAAGACCACTGAAGATGTGATAAAAGAACTGCGACATAAAATAGAACAGTCGCAGCCTGCGTTGCGTATAGATTTTGGACAAGTGATAACAGATATGCTGGGCGACCTGATGACCAGTGTGCAGCCCATAGAAATTAAAATATTTGGAGATAACCAACAGACCCTGCAACAGCTTGCAACAAATGTAGCAGATGTGATAAGTAAGGTGGAAGGGGCCGCCGATATATTTAATGGTATAGTTGTAGCCGGGCCTTCTGTAAGTGTGATGCCTGATTTTACAAAACTGGCCCAATATGGGCTTACACCTGCCAACTTGCAATACCAATTACAAACAGCACTTGAAGGGAATATAGTGGGTACGGTACTGGAGAAAGAGCAAGTAGCTAATATACGTATAGTGTATCCTGGAAGCCGCAAGCTGAGTGTGGACCAGGTGAGCAATATGCAGATATTTTTACCTAATGGAAAATTAAAACCAATCGGTGAACTAGCCACTATTGTAGTGAATACCGGGGATGCAGAAATACAGCGTGAGAACCTGCAAAGCATGGGGGTAGTAACGGCGAGGCTGGAAAAACGCAGCCTTGGCGGAGTAATGAGTGATATACAAAAACAGATCAAAAAGAACATTAACCTGCCACAGGGATACCATATAGAATATGGAGGCTCTTATGCCGAACAACAACGTTCTTTTAGCGAACTGTTGATGATACTGGTAGCCAGCAGTCTGCTTGTGTTTGGTGTGATCTTATTTTTGTTCAAGGAGTTTAGGGTTGCGTTGTTGATAGTTGGCGTTGCTGTATGTGGTATAGCAGGTAGCTACCTGGCACTATATATAACCCATACGCCGCTGAACGTGGGTAGTTATACCGGACTTATTATGATAGTGGGTATAATAGGTGAGAATGCCATTTTTACTTTCCTGCAGTTCAGAGATGCGCTACAGGATAAAGCGGTTAAGGATGCGATCGTGTTTGCAATATCTACCAGATTGCGCCCCAAATTGATGACAGCGTTGGGTGCAATAATAGCATTGTTACCATTGGCACTTGGAATTGGTACCGGTGCACAACTGCACCAGCCATTGGCTATTGCAGTAATTGGAGGCTTTGTTATAGCTCTGCCTTTGCTGTTGATAGTATTGCCGAGTTTGCTTGGAGTGCTCTATAAGGATGACAAGCAATAGGAGCAGTTTGATTTTGTGTATATTTGGGAGACAGCTTTAATGCCCAACCAATTTGTGGTTTATGAGAATGTTTGTTTTTGCCCTGGTATTTTTATTGCCTTTAGGAGCTCGAGCACAAAATATAATAACAGTAGCAGGAAATGGTACTGCAGGTTTTAGTGGAGATGGGTTGCAAGCGGTGAGTGCTGAACTCAATCATCCCCAGGGAGTTGCTACAGATAAAGCCGGCAACGTTTATATAGCAGATAATTACAACAGCCGCATACGCAAAATAAATACTGCCGGAGTTATCTCTACTGTTGCCGGTGGGGGAACCAATGGCGCTGATAGTGTGCCAGCCACAAGTGTGGTAATATATGTAAGTGATGTAGCAGCGGACAGTGTAGGTGACATTTTTTTTGCTGATGCAGAGAACAATGTAGTACACAAGGTGAACACAGCAGGTATTATTACTACTATTGCCGGTAATGGTAATGGTGCAGGTACATTTAACGGTGGGTTTAGCGGAGATGGTGGCCCGGCCGATTCGGCGGAACTATCAGATCCGAATCATGTAGCTGTGGATGCTGTAGGAAATGTTTACATCGTTGACCAGGATAATAACAGGATAAGGAAGGTGAATACTACAGGCATCATTACCACTATATGCGGTAACAGCGGACAAGGATTTACGGGTGACGGCGGCCTGGCTGTATTAGCTGAATTGTTTAACCCAACAGGTGTTTCTGTTGATGAGAGTGGCAACATATACATATCTGACCTTGGCAATGCACGTATACGCAAAATAGACACTGGCGGTATAATAACTACAATAGCCGGTAACGGAACAGCAGGGTATAGTGGTGATGGCGGCCCTGCGCTGGCAGCGAGTATATCGCCGACCGGCAATGCATTGATGAAGAGAGGCAATCTTTATTTTGTGGATGGAAGTAACCGTATAAGAGTTGTGGATAACCGGGGTAATATTAATACTGTTGCCGGCAATGGCACCGCAGGCTTTGGTGGTGATGGCAGCACTGCGGTAACAGCAGAGTTGCATAACCCAACCAGCATAGCCTTCGATGCCAATGGTAATTTGTTTATTGCTGATGAGGGCAATGAACGGATACGAGAAGTGTTATTTAATACCCATGTAGGGATTGCTAATCTAAATGGAGGTGAAATTGTTTCGCTTTACCCTAATCCTACCACAGACATTTTGAATATAGACCAAGTAAAAGAAAATACAACGTACCGCCTTATAGGTATGGGTGGCGCTGTAGTGCAGCGAGGGATATTGCAAACAGGTAGTAATAATATTTGTATCGAACGATTATTGCCTGGTGTGTATTTTTTTGAAATGAACAGCGGGCAACAAACTGTTACCCGTACAATTGTAAAACAATAGTCTAAAGGAGGGTATTTATGTGGTGGATATATGCATTGTTATCAGCTTTCTTTGCAGCACTTGTGGCTATACTGGCAAAACTGGGTATGAAAGGTGTGGACTCTGACCTGGCAACCGCTATACGTACTGTTGTAATACTTATGGTGGCATGGGGGATAGCTGTCAGTCGGGGTAAAGTACAAGGTGTTCATAGTCTTACACAGCAGAACTGGATATTCCTGGTGCTGAGTGGTGTGGCAACGGGCTTGTCTTGGGTGTTTTATTTCCATGCGTTAAAGGTGGGCGAGGTATCTAAAGTAGCGCCGATCGATAAATTGAGTGTGGCCCTTGCAATAGGTTTATCTGTGCTGTTCCTGGGTGAGACGCTAACAATAAAGACCGCTATAGGAGCGGCCCTTATTATTGGCGGATCGTTTGTGCTGATATTGTAATTACATGTATTGTCCTGTATAACTTTCCTTCACTTTCTTCAATCCTTCAGGTTTGCCTTCATATAGCAGGTAGCCACCACCCATACCACCTTCTGGGCCAAGATCTATAACATAGTCGGCGCACTTGATGACATCAGTATTGTGTTCTATTACTATAATTGAGTGCCCTTGTTCTATAAGTGCATTGAATGAGCCGAGCAGTTTTTTTATATCGTGCATATGCAGCCCTGTTGTGGGCTCGTCAAATATGAAGAGTATCTTGTCTTTTGAGCTATTCTTACCCAGGAATGATGCCAGTTTTACCCTTTGGGCTTCGCCACCACTAAGGGTGTCACTGCTTTGCCCCAGCTTTATATATCCTAATCCTACATCGCTTAAGGGTTGCAGTGCTGCTGCAAGTTTTTTCTCATCTGCAAAGAAAGCTATTGCTTCATCTACACTCATCTCCAGTATGTCGAAAATGTTTTTTGTTCTGTAGGTTACTTCCAGTACCTCTTCTTTAAAGCGTTTGCCCTTGCACACCTCGCACAACAAATGTATATCTGCCAGGAACTGCATTTCTACCACAACCTCACCTTCACCTTTGCACGTATCGCAACGGCCGCCATCGGTATTGAAAGAAAAATGTTTTTCGGCAAAGCCACGCATTTTTGCCAGTGGCTGCTTGGTGTACAGTTTGCGTATCTCGTCGTACGCCTTTATATAAGTGACCGGGTTGCTTCTGGATGATTTGCCAATAGGATTCTGATCGACCATTTCCACATGGTTTATATTGGCAAGATCGCCAGTAAGTGATCTGAACAGACCAGGTTTTTCAGTACCCTCTCCGTAATGCTTCTGCAATGCCGGATATAAAGTTTGTTTTACTAAAGTTGTTTTACCCGAGCCACTTACCCCGGTTACCACACAAAGCAAGTTGAGGGGGAAGCTGACATCAACGTTTTTTAGATTGTGCTGCTTGCATCCCTCTATGCGTATATTGCCATTGGGTTTGCGTTTGACAGGTGGTATCTCTATGTGCATTTTACCGGAAAGGTATTGGCCGGTGAGACTTTTGGGGTTCTTTACTATTTGGCTGTAGTTGCCTGCTGCTATAACCTCGCCACCCAGGTGGCTGGCAAGCGGCCCCATATCTATTATATAGTCGGCCTCACGCATCATCATCTCATCGTGCTCTACGACCACTACGGTATTGCCAAGATCGCGCAGGTTTTTAAGTACATCAATAAGCCGTGCGGTATCGCGTGCATGAAGGCCTATGCTGGGCTCATCCAATATGTATAAAGAGTCAGTAAGATTGCTTCCCAGGAATTTAGTAAGCTGTATCCTTTGGCTTTCTCCACCAGAGAGGGTATTGGCTAACCTGCCTAGCGACAAATATCCCAATCCTACATCCAGCAGCGTTTTTATACGCTGATCGATTTCCAATAAAATACGCTTCGCAACAGATTGGTCATAATCACTGAGTTTCAGATTCTTGAACCATTCGTACAGGTCAGTAGTAGGGATGAACATGAGGTTGGCAATGGTAGCGCTGCCTACTTTTACATATAGCGCGTCCGGCCTAAGCCTGGATCCTTTGCATGTGGGGCAAACAGTGCGCCCACGATAGCGTGCTTGCATTACCCTGTACTGTACCTTGTACAAGTTCTGCTCTACCATTGTGAAAAAGTCGCGTATGCCACTTACTTTATCGTTACCCTCCCATAGCAAATCAAATTCTTTTTCAGTAAGGTCTGCAACTGGTTTGTGTATGGGGAAGTTATATTTTGAAGCACTTCTTATAAAGCCATCTTTCCATTCGCTCATTTTCTCGCCCCGCCAGCAAGCCACAGCGCTTTCGTAAACGCTTAGTCGCTTGTCGGGTATTACCAGGTCTTCATCTATACCTAGGGTTTGCCCAAAGCCTTCGCAAGTAGGGCAGGCCCCATAAGGATTGTTGAAGGAGAATAAATTGGGCGTAGGTTCTTCAAACTTCATTCCGTCGGCTTCAAACCGGTTATTGAAGTTGACCATTTTATCCCCGTCAATTTCCAGTAAGCAGTCGCCTTCGCTTTCGTAGAATCCAGTCTGTATGCTATCTGCCATACGATGGAGGTCATCCTCGTCAAAGTCCTTCACTACAATACGGTCTATGAGTAAGTATATCTGTGTGGTTGGCAATTGTACCGTACCGTCTTGCAGATCTTCAATACGTATGGGTTTACTCTCGCCTTCTTTTGCATACACGCGAGAAAAGCCCTTTTGCATCAGTATGTTCAGCTCTTCCTGAATAGAGCGCCCGTAACGGGTGATGAGTGGTACTATAAACTGAATACGCATACCTTTATCGAGAGTTTTAATATATTCAACAACATCGGTAACTGTATCCTTCTTTACTTCGTTACCGCTTATTGGTGAATAGGTGTGGCCTGCCCTTGCAAACAGCAGGCGCAAGTAGTCATATATTTCAGTCATGCTGCCCACGGTACTACGTGGGGTGCGTGTGGTTACTTTTTGCTCTATTGCTATTGCAGGGCATATGCCGTGTATGTAATCTACATCGGGCTTATCCATGCGCATGAGGAACTGGCGGGCATATGCACTGAGGCTTTCGGCATAGCGACGCTGGCCTTCTGCAAAAAGAGTGTCCATTGTGAGCGATGACTTGCCTGATCCGCTTACTCCTGTAACTACAACGAGTTTATTGCGTGGTATTGCTACATCCACATTCTTCAGGTTGTGCATGCGCGCTCCTTTTATGAAGATGTGGTCATCGTCCATACCATGTATATGTTCAGCTACTGCTATTGATTCATCGAGGTGGGCTTCTGTTTCCTTAGTTTTACCTGCTTTCTTCGTATTCGTTACTTTCTCTTTTGCCATAGATATCTCCTGCTGCTGATCTGTTATTCAACCGTATATAAAACGGAATGGAAAGTTCGGCAAAAAAATACATTCTGCCATTTTATTGGGCCGGAATTATATTGAAGTAAAGACTAATTTCTTCTTGGATAGAAATTAATACTGTCGGGTAAGGTTATATTTATACTAATTCTTTCTATTTATAGCATAGTCAACCAGCTCTTCCATAGCATTGCGAGCGGGTGTTTGTGGGAATGTCATTAAAATTTCTTTTGCGTCGGCTAGATATTCTTTCATTTTTTTTGCAGCGTATTCTATACCACCTGATGCTTTCACGTATTCTATTACCTCATCTACCTTCTTGCGGTCTGTATTTTGATTTTTTACAATGTATATAATTTTCCTCTTTACTTCTTTATCTGCATTTTGAAGTGTATATATTAATGGTAAGGTCATTTTCTTTTCTTTAATATCAATTCCGGTTGGTTTGCCTATATTATCCTGGCCGTAATCGAAGAGATCGTCTTTGATCTGAAAGGCAATACCCACTTTTTCGCCAAACAACCGGAACTTATCCGAAATTTCTGCACTGTTTGTAGCAGAATAGGCTCCGGCTGCACATGCGGCAGATAATAGAGATGCTGTTTTGGCACGTATGATCTCGAAGTAGATATCTTCCTGAATATCAAGTTTGCGTGCCTTTTCCAT
This sequence comes from Bacteroidota bacterium, assembly GCA_013286835.1. GTDB lineage: Bacteria > Bacteroidota > Bacteroidia > Chitinophagales > Chitinophagaceae > JABDEZ01. Next base: position 158 of record JABDEZ010000061.1, on the reverse strand, counting down.
TTGGAGCAGTTCGCCTTCGCTCATTTCTTTTACTGCCCGGGATGTGATCTGTAATATTTTATAATCACCATTGTCTATAGAAAGCAAAAGGCCTTTTGAAAGCAAGTAATCGCCCACTAAAACCGCTATCTTATTTTTCCATAATGCGTTTATTGAGA
>JABDEZ010000060.1 GCA_013286835.1 Bacteroidota bacterium | reverse complement strand
TTCAAAGAATCACGGATCTCATGATAAGAACCTATCATAGTATCTTCCAAGCCTGAGTAAACAAGATCCACTTCATCAGGACCGTGAAGTATCTGCAGGCGCTCTATATCACTTACTTTTTTGCCGGTCAGGTTTTCAACGGTGTGCAGTATGCTTCCGTTTTGGTTTTCACTGAAACGTTTGTCCAAACGGCCAAAACGTACGTGGCTCAGGTTTTTCAACCATTCGAAGTATGATACAGTAACGCCACCTGCATTCAGGTACATATCGGGTACTACTATTACGCCTTTTTTATTCAGTATTTCGTCAGCATCTGGTGTTAGTGGGCCATTTGCACCTTCGCCTATTATTTTAGCCTTTATACGGTCTGCATTACTTGCGTTGATCACATTTTCAAGTGCAGCAGGTATCAGTATATCGCATTCCATTTCCAGGGTATCAGCGCTTACTGGTATATTGGTGGCACCAGGGAAATTCTTTAAAGAACCTGTGGTCTTACGGTAGTCCATAAGCTCATAGATGTTCAGCCCCTTTTCACTGTAAATACCACCTTCGTATTCGGCAATACCCACTAAAATAGCACCATTATCATAGAAGAATTTGGCTGCATGGTAGCCCACATTACCCAATCCTTGTACAATTACTTTTTTGCCTTCAATGCCGGTTTCAAGCCCCAGCTTTTTCATGTCTTCTGCTATATTACATACCTCGCGAATGCCATAGTAAACGCCAAGGCCCGTAGCTTCTGTACGGCCACGAACGCCACCCTGTGTTACCGGCTTGCCGGTTACGCAAGCAAGTGCATCTACTTCACCGGGTTTCAGGGATGCATACGTGTCAGCTATCCAGCTCATTTCGCGTGCACCTGTACCATAGTCTGGCGCAGGTACGTCTATGCCTGCACCAATGAAGTTTTTCTTCACCAGTTCAGATGCATAACGGCGTGTTATTTTTTCAAGTTCAAAGGGTGTATATTTCTTAGGGTTGATCTTGATACCTCCTTTGGCACCGCCAAAAGGCACATTCACAATAGCGCATTTGTACGTCATGAGTGCAGCAAGCGCCATTACTTCGTCCTGGTTCACGTCCATGCTGTAGCGAATGCCACCTTTACATGGCAATTTGTGGTGACTGTGCTGTACACGGTAAGCTTCAATCACTTCAATTTCCTCTCCTATACGCACCGGGAATTTCATCCGGTACACTGAGTTACAGGCTTTTATTTGTTCTAGAATACCATTCTCGAAACGGGTATGTTTCGCGGCTTTGTCAAAATTGCGTTCCACACCGTGGAAAAAACTATATTCCTGCATTGCTGTGGCTTTTTCAACTGCTGTATCCACCATAAAATTTGATTAAATAAAGGGGTTAAGATTTCTTTTCTAGCCTGGTAATTTTACGTTCAAGGCGTACCAGGAACGTAATAATTCCCGCAAATATAGTGGCTAATACTATAACCACAACGTATATTTTGCCATTTGAACGCATAACGTCAGCCATATCGGCATCGTTTGCACGCGCATTCAATACTATAAATAGAGATAGTAAAAGCGTGACTGCTGCTGTTTTACGCATTTGCGCTGTTTTTTTCAATGTCATATTGATACCTGTTTTCTTGCTTGTACCGTACCATGTTGGTTCTTATACATATTGATGCTATCCAAAACCCCATAAGTATCCAACCTATAAATGCAGGGTACAAAACTATGGTCATGGAGAAATCGCGATCGTAACTTTTAAAAGCCGGATTGCCACCGTTGCCCGGGTGCAGACTGTCCACCATGCGGGGTAATATCCATATAAGAGGGATGAGCAGTGCAAAAGCAAATATATTATACACGGCGCTTATCTTAGCCCTCTTCTCTTCGTCCTTCATGCCGTTTCGCAATACTAAATAGGCAAAGTATATAAGCATACTCAGGGCAGTACCCAGCTGCTTTGGGTCATTGCTCCAGGCTTCGCCCCAGGTATATTTGGCCCATTCCATACCTGTTATCATGCCAAACACGCTGAATGCAATGCCGGTTGCGGTAAGCTGGTAAGCAAAAATGTCATCCTTTAGTTTGCCAGTACGCAGGTATATAATGCTGTAGGCAAATCCTGCCATGTATAGCATCATCATTGTTATCCACATAGGTACGTGGTAATATAAATTGCGTATGGTCTCGTTGAGTATATTCAGGCGTGGTACCGGCAATAACATACCACCAATGGTTGCAAATGCAAGGCAGGCTACACATAGCACCTTCCACCACCAAAGGCGCATCTGGCTGTCTATGAAGCCCTGTAATCCTTTGCTCATACTGCTGTCACCTGCCATAATTGCTCCTGGTAATTTTTTGCCAAAGGTAATAAGGTTATTTGTAAGTATAGTAGTCCTAAGTTGTAAGTCATGAGTTAAAAATCATTGCTTGTTATGGACATTATAAAAGAGTTGGTTACGGCTTGTAACTAATGGCTTGCGACTATCTATTCCTGCCACAAAAAAGGGAACAACGCTACACCAAGTATGATTACTAACAAATCAAGCGCTAATAGTACAATTGCCAATACCCACCAGCCTGGCTGATACACAGGGCTTATGGCTTTGAGGCTTAGGTTGCTGAGTATCATCAACACTGGTGTAACAAGAGGGAAGCCGAGTATAGCCATGAGTGCCGAGTTTTGTTGTGCACGGGCTGCTATAGCGCTAAGGAATGTGAATACAGCAGATAGGCTGATGCTGCCTACGAGGCTAATAAGTATAAAAAGGCCACCTTGTTCCAAAGGCCAGCCAAGTAATATACTATAGAGCATCAGGCTTATCAAACTCATCACAAGCATCAGGCTGGAGCTATATATCATTTTAGCCATCAAGAAAGTAGTTGGCTTCACCAATGTAAAGTAGTAGCGAAAACGGTTAGGATGCTCTTGTAAGAAACTTTTGGCAACAGCATTCACTGCCACAAACAATTGTGTGAGCCAGAACAATGCATTCCATTGTTTGGCCTCTGGTTGTCCGCTCATCATATATATAGCAAATACGGTACTGGCTACATACAGACCTACACCATATAAAGTATGCTTTTGGCGCCATTCCATCAACATGTCTTTACGTACCAGAACCATTAGATTATTTGCCATAATTTGTGCAAAGTTATAGTGAAAAAAAATTTTCGAAGATTTTTTAAAAACTGTTTGGAAAAACGTTTCACACGCCTATCTTTGCACTCCCAAAAGTTCTTAAAACAATAGCGGAAGTAGCTCAGTTGGTAGAGCACGACCTTGCCAAGGTCGGGGTCGCGAGTCCGAGTCTCGTCTTCCGCTCATTTAAAAATTCCAAACCCCATGGTTTGGAATTTTTTATTTGCAAGCATTCCTACCGATGTTTGTATAGGCAGCCCTGGTGGCGGAATTGGTAGACGCGCAGGACTTAAAATCCTGTATGCAGCAATGCGTGTACGGGTTCAATTCCCGTCTGGGGCACAGGTTACAGCCGATTCGAGAGAATCGGCTTTTTTGTTTATCCTCACGATCCTGCAACATTTTACAGGGTAAGTCATGCCTTACGAATCCAGGCAAATAATATTATGTCCATATTCGATCAATGTCAAAACTAATTCACACTAAAATGCTCAAGCTGTTCAGGATGTTTTGCATAAAGGAATATCAACAACTCGTTCAGTTTAGTTAGTTGCAGTGGCTCTGCAAAAAGGTTGTTGTCTATCAGTGACTGTGCACTGCTTATGAATTATTCAGGTAATCATCTTTAGTAAATAATGCAAAGGCTGTTTTTTTAGTTGTCAAATTATTGCAGTGTATTTTGCTGGTCTAGGCCGCTTACCTCATCACTTTCTTTTATTTTTTTCCCCCTAAAAAGCCCAAAGTACACCAATAATGCCTGTAGTGCTTTGTGCCAGTTACGGGTGGCTAGGGTGTCGGTAGGTTGTTTATGATATTGTTGGGCAGCCTCCGTGTAGTCCTTTTGTAATTTGCGATATAACTGTTCGTATGTCATTTTGTTTACTTATAATCTGCTTAGGTACAAGCTAAAACCTTGCCACTGGGTGGTTTGCAGCAGTAATATGAATACCTTAACATTTTATATAAACGATCTGGTTCATTCTTATGTTCAGGGTATAACTTTGTTGCATATGCATAAAGGGTCTTTTAGCTTTATGCAACGGGTATCTTGCTATGCTCAACTACCGTTTTACCTCATGGTGTTTATACTATTGAACATGCATAAAGGCTGGAAGCAGGATGGAGGTTTATAAAAATGTATTAAAGGCTTATTTTTTAGGGGATAGAGGTGTAATACAAATCAAAAATTGTTTTAGTATATGGGAGTCAAACTTTATATAAAGAACATGGTATGCGACCGTTGTATCATGGTTGTAAAAACAGAGTTGGAGAAGTTAGATTTACACCCGCAAGGAATAATATTAGGAGAAGTTACATTGGCTGAATCAGAATTGTTACCAGGACAACTCAAAGAAATAGCTGACAGCATGGAGCGGATTGGGTTTGAAATGATGGATGACCGGAAAAGCAGGCTAATAGAAAAGATAAAAAATACGATTATCAAGCTCGTGCATCATTCACATGATGATACATTGATGATAAATCTGTCCGACTATATTGCTGCTGAAGTGAATTACGATTATAAATACCTAAGCACATTGTTCTCAGAGGTAGAGGGTGTAACCATTGAAAAGTACTTTATTCGCCAGAAGATAGAGCGGGCCAAAGAATTGCTGGTGTATGATGAGTTGAATATATCTGAAATTGCAGATCAGCTTGGTTATAAAAGTGTATCGCATTTAAGTAGCCAGTTTAAACAGATCACTGGTTTTACCCCTTCTCATTACAAGACTATTAAGGAAAAGCGTAGTCCACTAGACAAACTGTGAATTTTATAAATCATTCGGTGAATTCTGTAACGCGATATAGATAACGTTTGAGGACCTTTACCTGATCAATACTACTGAAATGGCAACAACAGGAAATACTTTGAATATACCCCTGGAGGGAGTGGACAGTGAGCACTGTGCTATGATAGTGGACAAGGGGTTAAGTAAAGTAAAAGGTATTTCGGTACATAAAGTAGAACTAAATAATCGAAGAGCTGTTATAGAAACTGCTGATCCTGCAGCAGTATTACCTCTTGCAGTAAAGGCGATACGCGACCTGGGTTACGATGTAGATACTGTAAAGAAAAGCTACCCGGTACTACACATGACCTGTGCATCGTGTGCATCCAGTAGCGAAATGATATTGAAAAGCCAACCTGGTGTGGTAAGTGTAAGTGTGAACTACGCCAATGCCACAGCAAGTGTGGAATATATACCTTCCATAACAGATGCCCACAAGTTAAAAACAGCTTTACAGGCTGTGGGGTACGACCTGATGATAGACGAAACGGAGGATGCAAAAGAATCGCTGGAAGAACTGCAAAGGAAAAGTTTTAATTCATTAAAACGCAGAACTGTATGGGCTGTTGCATTATCCATACCACTGGTGTTCATAGCTATGTTTGGTATGGATATTCCTTATGCAAATTACATCATGTGGGTATTGGCAACGCCCGTAGTGCTGGTACTGGGCCGACAATTTTTTATTGGTGGTTGGAAGCAGGCAAAACACCGCTCGGCCAACATGGATACACTTGTGGCGTTAAGTACCGGTGTTGCCTACTTGTTTAGTGTGTTTAATACGTTGGATCCAGGCTACTGGCAGCAACGAGGGCTACAGGCCCATGTGTATTTTGAAGCAGCTTCAGTAGTGATAGCCTTTATATTGCTTGGAAAACTGCTTGAGGAACGGGCCAAAGGAAGTACATCATCGGCCATTAAGAAACTAATGGGATTGCAGCCTAAGACAGTGACAATGATACACGAGGGCGGGCACCAGATGGAAATGCCGCTGGAGCAGGTAAGGGTGGGTAATATACTGCTGGTGAAGCCCGGCGAAAAAATAGCTGTTGATGGTGTAGTAGTTTCAGGAAATTCATTTGTAGATGAGAGTACTATAAGCGGGGAGCCTGTGGCTGTAGAAAAAATATCTGGTGCAAAGGTATTTGCGGGTACTATCAATCAAAAAGGAAGTTTTCAGTTTAAAGCGGAAAAAGTAGGTGGGGATACCCTACTGGCACAAATAGTCAAAACGGTGCAAGAGGCCCAAGGCAGCAAGGCGCCTGTACAGAGGCTGGTAGATAAGATAGCTGGCATATTTGTGCCTGTAGTGATAGGTATTGCCCTATTGGCCTTTGTTATTTGGGTCATAGCAGGTGGAACAAATGGATTTACCCAAGGTTTGTTGGCTATGGTGACGGTGCTTATTATTGCCTGTCCCTGTGCATTGGGCTTGGCTACACCAACTGCCATAATGGCAGGAGTGGGTAAAGGGGCAGAACACGGCATTTTGATAAAGGATGCAGAGAGTTTGGAGCTAGCCGGGAAGATAAATGCAATTGTTTTAGATAAAACAGGGACTATAACAGAAGGTAAGCCAATGGTTACCGCTATAGCATGGCTGAATGATAATAAGAATGCAGAATCCATATTGGCTGCCATTGAAGGAAGATCGGAACATCCGTTGGCTGAAGCCGTAGTAAAGCATCTGGGTGTAAATACTTATCCTGATGTTTCTAATTTTGAAAGCATAACAGGTGCAGGCGCAAAAGCTAATGTAGCTGATATGGTGTATTATATTGGCAATATTAAATTGCTTCAGGATAATCATGTGGGCATTGATGCCAAATTGCAAGATGTAGCGCAAAAATGGCTGACGGAAGCAAAGACAGTTGTTTACTTTGCTGATAGTCAAAAAACGTTAGCCGTTATAGCCATTGCAGATAAAATAAAGGATAGTTCTGTGGCTGCAGTGCTGCAGTTGCAAAGTGCAGGTATTGATGTTTATATGCTCACCGGCGACAATGCAGCGACAGCAAAGGGAATAGCGAAGCAAGTGGGTATTGTAAACTACAAAGCAGAGGTATTGCCTGCTGATAAAGCTGCATTTGTGAAGGAATTACAACAACAGGGAAAAACTGTGGCCATGGTAGGTGATGGCATAAATGACAGTAATGCCCTGGCACAAGCAGATGTAAGCATTGCCATGGGTAAGGGCAGTGATATAGCCATGGATGTAGCAAAGATGACCATTATTTCCTCAGACCTTGCACGCATACCTGAGGCCATAAAATTATCTGTATATACTGTAACTACAATCAGGCAAAACCTATTTTGGGCATTTATCTACAACATCGTTGGAATACCCCTTGCAGCGGGCATTTTGTACCCTGTTAATGGGTTTTTACTTAACCCTATGGTAGCCGGGGCTGCAATGGCGCTCAGTTCTGTAAGTGTGGTGAGCAACAGTTTGCGCCTGAAGTGGAAAAAGATAGGTGCATAAAGATGTGATAGGAAATTTTGCAAATAATACAGCAAATCATGAAAATATAATTGTAAGCTTTGTTGGAACTTTGCAACAAGAATAGTTGATAAAACATGAACATTATAAAACTAAAGACAAATATTAATTGTGGCGGCTGCATAGCAAGGGTTACTCCTTTTCTAAATAAAGTAGTAGGTGAGCATAATTGGACGGTAGATACCCTGACTCCAGACAAGATACTTACCATAACTACTGATGAAGTGGCACCCGGCGATGTGGTGAGCACATTGAAACAAGTGGGGTTTACAGCAGCGTTGTTGTCGTAAAATGGCGTTTCTGGGCACTTTATTATTCCGGAGTGTTAAAACCAGATCAAAATAAGAAGTGCTATTTTTTTATGTCTATTTTTGTACTCGCGTGAAACGTTTTTTAGTATCCATACTAGCTATACTTTACATGGCCACGGCCTCAGGGGCAGTTGTGCATATACACTACTGTATGGGTGTCCTGGTGGGGGCCGACCTTGATCTTAAAGATGAGCATACCTGCGGCAAATGTGGGATGGCTAAAAAAATGAGGGGCGGATGTTGCAAAGATGAATATAAGGTGCTCAAAACCGACCAGTCAAGCCAGGCTGCGAAGGTGATTTTTACAGTATCCCCAGCACCGGGTATTACTCCTAAATCTACGTTTTATCTCATTGAGAGCCCTATTTATGAACGAGCTCATACAATAAATTTTGCGAATGCTCCGCCTCCTCTTTGGCGAAGTTGTCCTATCTATATTCAATTCAGGAATTTCCGTATCTGATACGTTAGTATTTAATGCAGTAGTATTTGCCATGATTATCTCATGTCATATGCTATTGCATTTTCAATTTTAGTGTCCGTAATAATTAATTTCTTAAAAATTATAAAATGAAGATCATAAAATTTCTTGCAACAACTATTTTGTTGTTTGTCGCTTCTAACATTGCATTGGCACAAACAAAAGAGGAAACAATAAAGGTGTATGGCAATTGTGGTACTTGTAAAAAACATATAGAGCAAGCCGCTAAACATGCTGGTGCCGAAAAAGCCACCTGGGATCAGGATACGAAGATCCTTAAAGTCAAATACGATGCACAAAAGACAACAAATGACAGCATTCAAAAAGAGATTGCTGAAGTAGGGTATGATACCGAAAAATACAATGGTAATGATAAAGCATACAACAAGCTGGATGAATGCTGCCAATACGATAGGAAAAATAAAAAGTAACTCAACTAAAATCAAAGAAATGAAAAAGATCCTTTTTATAGTCATGCTTTTATGGTCAGTGCCTGGTATAGGCCAAATTAAATCTGCGTCACTTACGGCAAGTGGCCTCACCTGTAGTATGTGTAGTAAGGCCATTTACAAAGCCCTTTTGAAGATGCCTTCAGTAAAAGATGTTACTGTTGATATTGAAAAGTCGAAGTATGATATCAAGTTTAAAGAAAATGTACCAGTGGTGATAGATGATATTAAGAATGCGGTAACCGATGCTGGATTCTCTGTGGCTTCTATGCAGGTGACTGCAAATTTTGATCATGTGGCTGTAGCCAACGATGCGCATATTGCACTGGCTGGCAGCAATTTTCATTTTTTGGGTGTTGCTGACCAAACCCTGGATGGGGACAGAGCATTAACCGTAGTAGATAAGAACTACCTGTCTGCCAAAGATTTTAAGAAGTACAGCAAATACACGCAGATGAAGTGCGTAGAGACCGGCATGATGGCCTCTTGTTGTGCTAAGAATAGTTTAGGGGGTGGGCGCATATATCACGTAACGCTATAGCCATGAAACAGACTATAACTGCTATTGTTTTACTCTTGATGCTGCCTGTTGCAATATATGCCCAGGAGTTATTTGTGTTTACTGAGCCTGCAAGTAATATGCCCGCCAAATCTATAGGAGTGCGGCTGAATAACTGGTTTATGCAACCACCTGGCAGCAATAATTTAAATTATCAATTTGTGCCTGAGGTGATGTGGGGTGTGAATAAGAGGCTCATGTTACATGTTGAGGGCTTTTTAGGTGGGGGCTCTGAAAATTTTAAACCTGAAGGGTTAGGCCTGTATGCCAAGTATCGTTTCTATAGCAACGACCAGGTGTATCATCATTTTAGAATGGCAGCATTTGTAAGGGGCACAACAAATAGCTCACCTGTAAATCAAGAAGAGCTTCAAACTTTTGGGTATAACACAGGAGGTCAGTTGGGGCTTATTGGCACACAACTAATGCATAAAACAGCGCTGTCATCTACTGTTTATTACGAGCAGGCGTTCAATAATCTGCAAGGCCATGAATTTCCAGCAACGTTTTCTGATAAAGCGATGAATTATACCTTTTCCGCAGGACGGCTGTTATTGCCTAAAAAATATACTGGGTTTAAACAAACTAATTTGAATTTTATGGTTGAGTGCCTGGGGCAAACCTTATTAAAGAACGGAAAGAGCTTTCTCGATCTGGCACCAGCTATACAATTCATCTTTAACAGTCAGGCCCGGTTGGATATAGGTTATAAAAAAGAGGTGTACAGCAATATGCAGCGATATGCACCCAATGGATTTACTGTAAGACTTGAGTACTTATTTTTCAATGCGTTGTAAAAAATATTCCATGAAAAGAGCCATAATAATAATGACCTTATTGCTGTTTGCTCTGCAAGTATCTGCTCAGCATGGTATGGGGGGGATGGACATGGAACATTCACATAAAAAAGCAGTAAAGAAAACATCTCCCAAACCAGTAACAGATACCACATCCGCAAAACAAAAGAATGAGATGAAGGGGGATATGGGAGGCATGGACATGGGTGACACAAACCGCAAAAATGGAATACCTCCCAAATCAATAACAGATACGGTATCTTCAAAACAAGGGAATGACATGAAGGGGGGTATGGGGGATATGGACATGAGCAGTTCAACAACTAAGCCAATGATAATGGATGGTATGAGCAGCGCTTATTCACTTGATCTGCCAATGGCCAGGAATGGATCAGGTACAGCGTGGGTACCTGATGCCAGTCCTATGTATGGTATCATGTTGCACTCTGGTAAGTGGATGCTCATGTTTCATGGCGATATTTTTCCGAGATATAATAAGCAGGATATTTTTAATAGCGGCAAGCGCGGAGGTCAGCTTTTTGACGCCCCCGATATGTTGATGGCCATGGGGCAAAGAAAGGTGAGGAGTAAAGGGTTATTTCATTTCAGCGTGATGCTATCCACCGATGCTCTGATCACAGGTGGTAATGGTTATCCACTGTTGTTTCAAACCGGTGAATCTTGGAAAGGGAAACCTTTAGTCGACAGGCAACACCCCCACGATCTATTCTCTGAGCTCTCGGTGAGCTATGCTTATGCATTCAATAAGAAAACTGATGTATTTGTATATGCAGGTTACCCTGGCGAACCAGCCTTAGGTCCTGTCACATTTATGCACCGACCCTCAGGTATGTTCATGCCCGATGCGCCTATTGGACATCATTGGGAAGATGCAACACATATCACATTTGGCGTGGCTACTGTTGGTGCCCGATACGGGAAATTTAAAATTGAAGGTTCTTCATTTACTGGCAGAGAGCCAGATGAGAACAGGTATAACTTTGATCATCCGCTTTTTGATTCAAGAAGTGCACGTTTGTCCTTCAATCCCAATAGCAACTGGGCATTGCAGGCTTCTACTGGTTTTATTAAAAGCCCGGAACAACTTCAGCCAAATGAAAATGTATATCGCACTACTGCTTCTGCTACCTATGTATACCCCTTTTCCTCTGCCAAATACATTGCAGCAACAGCGCTTTGGGGCCAAAACCAGGTCACGGGACAAGATGTTTCAACAGCTGCATTGATAGAGGGCACATTAAAACTGAATAAACTGGCGTTATATACCAGGTATGAATGGGTGCAGAAATCAGTTGAAGAACTGACACTTGATCCAGCTATTTACGGAGCTAAAGGTACTATGATCCCTATAAATGTAGTAACTATAGGCGCAGGGTACGACCTGTTTTATATAGGGTCTATCATAGTGGCCGGTGGTGCGCAATTGTCCGCGTATCAGGCAGCTGAAAGATTAAAGAACTTGTATGGCGATCATCCAGTAAGTGGCGAAATATACCTTCACCTTTATCCGCATATAATGAAGTAGGCGAGAAGTATTAACTGAAAAATAAAGGAATATTTAGCTCAGGAAATAGTAATTTTCATTTAGTGACGTTGATAAAATAAATACTACCAGATGGCGCAGTTATTTTTCTTTTCTTCGAGGCGTAAAATCTGCGAATAGAAGCCTATTTAAAGACTTTTACAACAAAGAAGAAATGGAAAAGAGCAAGTCAAATGGTAGTATTTATTTTATCAACGTCACTAAGATAAGCATCACCAACAATTGAGCTTATGAGAGCACTTCAATCTGAAAACATTGATGAGTACATTGCAGGCTTCCCGGCAGGTATCCGCGCGATCCTGGAGCAGGTACGCGTTACTGTAAAAGAAGCCGCACCTGATGCAACTGAAGCCATTAGTTATGGCATGCCCACCTTTATATTGAATGGCAATCGGGTATATTTCGGTGCATTTAAAAAACATCTTGGGTTTTTCCCTACTCCCGCAGGGGTAGAGAGTTTTGAAAAAGAACTTTCCGCTTATAAAACTGGGCGTGGTTCCATTCAGTTCCCTTATGCTCAGCCTATGCCATTGGCCTTGATTAAGAAAATCGTAAAGTTCCAAATGCAACGGCAAAAGAGCTCGATAAAAAAAAGTAAGGGCTGAAATTTTCAGCCCTTACTCGTCTATACTTTCGTAAACAGTTTTATTGTTTAATCAATTACTCTTCTATAATTTTTACAGGGGTCTTCGAGGTATCGATAGCAACGAAAGTAAAGGTACCTGTAATAGCCTTTTTTCGTTCAAACGAGTACATTTCCTCTATAAATATTTCAACCAATACTTTCAAGCTGGTATTACCTACATGCACCACCTTGCCTATCAACTCAATGATGGTACCTGCAGGAATAGGATGTGTAAAATCTATCTTATCAGACGATACCGTAACCATTCTTTTTCTTGAGAAACGCGTGGCTGTAATAAAAGCAACCTCATCCATTAAGTGCATTGCGGTGCCACCAAAAAGCGTATCGTAATGGTTGGTAGTATTTGGGAATACTGCCTTGAAGATCCGCGTCTCAGAATGTTTCAGTCTGTCTTCTATGGTCATCTTTCTAATAATTAATAAAATCGCTGTTTCTTTTTTACACCATCTGTTTAACCGTATCCAATCTAAGAACTGCAGGTTACACAACCTTCTTCCATGGTGCACGATGGTGCACTGAATTCAATAGTTATATCGTCAGCATCACCTGCTGTCTCTTTATTATCATGTATAGGTATCACTGGCTCAATATCGGTGCTGCCTTGTTTCTCAATAGTGAACTGTACCGCTTGTGTTGCTGCTTGTGTGCGCAGGTAGTACATACCCGTCTTCAATCCTTTCTTCCACGCGTAGAAGTGCATAGAGGTAAGTTTGGCGTTAGTAGGGTTATCTACAAACAGGTTCAGCGATTGTGACTGGCAGATGAACGCACCACGGTCGGCAGCCATATCTATCAGGTTACGTTGTTTTATTTCCCAAACTGTTTTGTATAGTTCCTTCACATCAGCAGGTATCTCCTCAATGTTCTGTATAGAACCATTGTTTGCGATGATTTTGTTCTTCATGGTGTTATTCCACAAGCCCAATTGTATCAGGTCCTTTAGCAGGTGCTTGTTCACTATCACAAATTCGCCACTCAATACGCGCCTTGTATAGATGTTGGATGTATATGGTTCAAAGCACTCATTATTACCAAATATCTGTGAAGTAGAAGCCGTAGGCATAGGTGCTACCAATAATGAGTTGCGCACGCCATGCTCCATTACTTCAGCCTTCAATGTTGCCCAGTCGTGGCGGTCTGTAGGCTGTACATTCCACAGGTCGAACTGGAACAAACCTTTTGATAAAGGAGAACCTGCAAAGGTTTCATATGTACCCTCAACCTTCGCAATATCTTTACTTGCAGTCATTGACGCGAAGTAGATGGTTTCAAAGATGTTCTTGTTGAGCAGCTTTGCCATGTCGCTTTCAAACGGCAATCTTAATAGTATGAACACATCAGCCAATCCCTGCACTCCAATACCTATAGGGCGGTGGCGCATGTTGGATGTGCGCGCCTCTTCAATAGGGTAGTAGTTGTTGTCTATGATCCTGTTCAGGTTCTTAGTTACGTGGTAGGTTACATCGTACAGCGCATTAAAATCGAACTTGCCATCGGTAACAAAACGTGGTAATGCCAGCGATGCCAGGTTACACACAGCAACCTCTTCAGCGCTGGTGTACTCCATGATCTCGGTACACAGGTTACTGCTCTTTATGGTACCCAGGTTCTGTTGATTGCTTTTGGCATTTGCAGCATCCTTATACAGCATATAAGGGGTTCCAGTTTCTATCTGCGATTCCAGTATGGCAAACCAAAGCTCCTGTGCTTTTATGGTTTTCCTTGCCCGTCCTTCTGCTTCGTACCGAGTATATAAATTTTCAAATTCTTCACTATGGCAATCCTGTAGGCCGGGCGCTTCGTTAGGACAAAATAGGCTCCAATTTTCGTCTGCTTCCACACGCTTCATAAACAGGTCGCATATCCACAAAGCATAGAAAAGGTCTCTTGCCCTGTTCTCTTCTTTACCATGGTTTTTTCTCAGGTCCAGGAAGTCAAATACATCAGCATGCCATGGCTCCAGGTATATGGCAAATGCACCTTTTCTCTTTCCTCCACCCTGGTCCACATAGCGTGCCGTATCGTTAAATACACGCAGCATAGGTACCAGGCCATTGCTGGTGCCGTTGGTGCCACCTATATAACTGCCGGTAGCCCTTACATTATGTATAGCCAGGCCTATGCCACCTGCACTCTGCGATATTTTCGCAGTCTGTTTCAGTGTATCGTATATACCATCAATGCTGTCATCCTTCATGGTAAGCAGGAAGCACGATGACATTTGTGGCTTGGGCGTACCTGCATTAAACAATGTTGGCGTTGCATGTGTGAACCAGCGCTCGCTCATTAGGTTGTATGTCTTTATAGCGCTTTCTATATCTTCTTTATGTATGCCTATGGCTACACGCATATACATATGCTGCGGACGTTCTACCACCTTACCTTCTATACGCAGCAGGTAAGATTTTTCAAGCGTTTTAAAACCAAAGTATTCAAAACCGAAATCACGGTCGTAGATAAGAGAACTGTCCAGCAATTCAGCATTCGCTTCCACTATTTCCATGATATCATCAGCTATCATAGGCGTGTGCCTTCCCGATGCATTGTCTATATACTGATGCAGGCGACGCATTGTCTCAGAGAAAGACTTAACGGTATTCTTATGCAGGTTGCTCACAGCTATACGGCTGGCCAGCAATGCATAATCTGGGTGGCGTGTAGTAAGTGCAGCCGCTGTTTCAGCTGCAAGGTTATCCAGCTCAGTAGTAGATACACCATCGTATATGCCTTCTATCACTTTCTTTGCCACATCTATGGCGTTCACCATCGGGCTCAGGCTGTACGATAGTTTTTCGATGCGCGAAGTTATTTTATCAAACTTGATGCTTTCTTTTCTCCCGTTTCTCTTAATTACGTGCATTGTATAATATTTTAATGAGGTAGTAGTATTGAAGTAATGTTTCTAGAAATCTTCTTCCAAAGAAAAGTTTTGGCCTTCTTTATTCAGCACGCCCGCTTTCTGGTAGTCACCCACTCTTTTCTCAAAGAAATTGGTCTTGCCTTGCAGCGATATCATCTCCATAAAGTCAAATGGATTGGTCGCGTTGAACATCTTGGTATAGCCCAATTCGTCCAACCACCTGTCGGCAACAAACTCTATGTATTGCTGCATCAGTTTGGCATTCATGCCTATTAGGTTCACAGGCAGCGCTTCTGTAATAAACTCTTTTTCTATAGCCACGGCATCAGCTATGATGCCATGCACATGTTCTTGAGTGAGTTTGTTACTGAGCATACTATACAACAGGCACGCAAACTCACAATGCAAACCTTCATCGCGGCTGATAAGCTCATTACTAAAAGTAAGCCCCGGCATCAGGCCACGCTTTTTTAGCCAGAATATAGAACAGAAACTACCGCTAAAGAATATACCCTCCACAGCAGCAAATGCCACCAGGCGTTCAGCAAATGAACCGTTCTTTATGAAACGCAGTGCCCAGTCAGCCTTCTTCTTTACAGCAGGTACTGTATCAATGGCATGAAACAGTTTGTGTTTTACCTGTGCATCTTTTATGTAAGTATCTATCAGCAGCGCGTATGTTTCAGAATGGATGTTTTCCATCATGATCTGGAAACCGTAAAAACAGCGCGCTTCTGGCAGCTGCACTTCACTCATGAAGTTTACAGCCAGGTTCTCATTCACTATACCATCACTTGCAGCAAAGAATGCCAGCACATGCGATATAAAGTGACGTTCACCATCGTTCAGGTTATTCCAGTCTTTTATGTCCCCACCCAGGTCTATCTCTTCTGCTGTCCAGAAGCTGGCCTCATGCTTCTTGTACATCTCCCACACCTTAGGGTAGTTGATGGGCAAAATAACAAAGCGGTCCTTATTTTCTTTCAGCAATAATTCTTCTTGCATCCATTATTAATTTTAAATCATAAACACAGGCTGCAGATAGGGGAAGATAAAGGCAGGGGGTATGTAATGAACACATAACCATCCAGCCCATGCTTTTCCTCCGAAAGCAACAGCTAACAACATTAACGCGGCAGGTCTTCTGGCTTTCCTGATTCTCAGACACCTTCCCACCTGTTTTACCAGGCAGTGGCACCACCTCTGAAAACTTGTATGTATTCCTACATCAGGATTACAGCTACGGGGATAGCGCCGGACTCGAACCGGCTTCCCTTTTAATCATGTGCAGCGTCTATCTGCTTATGAACCGATAATAATTCAAATGTAGGCAAGCTATTTTTGATACCGCGAAAACGATTTACACACGGTGTGGATATTGAAAGACGGGAATGTGCATGCCCACGTTGCAGGGCATTTCAGCCTGCTATCTGGTGATATTTAAACTGGTTATATGCAAAAATAAAGCTGCCTCCTTTATAAAAAGAGGCAGCCGTACTATTGTATATGTTATCCTTCCTTTAAGGGTTCATTCTGTTAAATGCAGCTTTTATGTCCTCTGCACTTGCTTTGCTCATGGCATCACTAAAACCATAGCTTACTTCTGTTTGGCCATTCTTTAGCTGTTCAAATATGGCTGTTATAAACTCACTTACAGGTGGTGCGCTATCATGCAAGCCTTTACCACCCAGGTCGGTATTCAGTGCTGGTGGAAGGATCTCTATAACTTCAATACCTTTTGCCTTCAGCAAGTACCGTGCAGACAGGGTGAATGAATGAAAAAATGCTTTTGTGGCTGAATACACAGGCACCTTTGTAAGAGGGGCAAACGCCAGTCCTGACGTTACATTCATTATAGTTTTTAAGGACTTTAAATTCTGGAATAGCGACGTCAAATGCAATGGTGCCTCAATATTAGTAACCAATTCATTCTTTGCACGTGCAAAAAAGTCTGCACCAG
>JABDEZ010000059.1 GCA_013286835.1 Bacteroidota bacterium | reverse complement strand
TTCATGAAAAAAATAATTTTAATTTTATGTATTATGCTTGCCGATGCAAACATAAATGCACAGGGTCTTTATAACGGCGATTTTTCGATTAATACTTGCAATAATATTACCTCATGCGGAAATGTTGTTAGTAGCCCCTGCGTAGCTAATTGGATCCATGTTGTGGGAGCACCTATTGTTGCACCCGATAAATCCATAGTGCTTAGAGGAGCCTTTAGCGGCAATAGCAGCGGACCCGGTTCGCCACAAGTAAATTATGGGCCCGGTAGCCAAGCCATTGCGGCGGGATATAATTTTGTAAGAGGAGAAGGATATACAGTAACGCTTGATCTCGGTAAAAGTTACAATGAATGCTATAATACAACTACTACACTTGAAGTATGGGCAGCAAGTGGCATTGTGCAGCCAAATATTATTTCTAACTGTGTAGAACCCCGTCAAAGTACATCAGGATACGAACAAATAGGTGTGCAAACTTTTGCTGCAAGAGAGTTTGATTATAGTGGACTAACAGTGACTTTTAATTATTGCGCCCAAAGTAGCAATTCACAAATATTAATATTGGTATATCAATCTACCCCATGCCAATTACAACAATCGTCAGGATTACCTCCAACCGCGTATGATGGTTATGTGGGTTTAGTGGTAGATCTTCAGAAAGTTACTATAGACTTAACCCCTTGTGCAAGCATGTGTAATAATTCTATATTTTTGGCTAGTCAAAGCGGACAAATATCGTCAGGGGGACTTTTCCAGTTTTCCGGTATTAAAGCAGGTAGTTCTGTAGCTGGTACAAGCACAACACCTGTTAGTCCACCCTCTAACAGAAATACAATCTTTACGGGCGACTTTGTACAATTAGCTTCTAACTTTACGGCAATAGTAGATAATACCCACAATTTTGAAGTTATTGCCACCAACGTCTGCACCTGCCTCCTTGAAAATCCTATTGTATATGCATATAACGACAATGGGAATGACCAGTTAAATGGCATTGGGCAAGGAGGAACATTACAAATGTTGCTGAATTCAACAATGGCAATTAGAGATGGTACTTTAGGAGGGGTTTGGAGCAGCGATAACAGTAAAATAGGAACTATCAATGAATACGGTGTGATTACCAGTTATTCTTCGGGCACATTTCACATCACTTATACTGTTAATGGCTGTTCAGCCACAATAACAATTATAGTTTTAAATAAACAAGGGCGAATGCCTAGTCCAAGTAATAATACCAAATGGAGCTACATACAAGATAGCCTAGCCATTAACCCTACCACCTACCAGAGTGGATTATCAACAAGCTCTATTCTAAAAGGCAGCCAAAACATCTCCTTATATCCTAATCCCGCCCATAGCAGTGTAATGGTTACTTATCCATGTAATGCTGATGGACAATTAGATATTGATATAAAAGACATAGCAGGCAGAACGATGTATATGGAAAGTGTTGCCTGTAATGAAGGTAGTAATGTACAGCACAGCATAGACATTAGCACTTTTACACCGGGTGTTTATTTTGTTAACCTTACCATTAACGACCAACATGTTGTAAAAAAGCTAGTAAAACTATAAGTCTATTCTTCATTTAAAAAGCTGCAAAGGGGAATCTTTGCAGCTTTTTATTTTTAATACAATATCAGTTCCTTTCAGTATTCTACTCTATTTGATAGCATAAATGTCGGGCAAAACACCAGTATAAGAATATCTAATACCTCTCATTCACTCACAAATTCGCCTATTGCCGCTCTTCTAAGGCAACAATAACCCATACTATGGATGCAATTCTTCTTTGCTTCACCCGTAGATCGTTTATGAATAAACGCAACTACCACATGCCAATTCCTCATCTATCACCTTGTAATAGATTAGAATTAAACAAAGAAATACACTCTGGCCAGTATAATCAACTCTCTTGACCAGCCTACTATTTGAGTTGGTTTAACAAGACCCTATCACCAACACTATAAAACAAAAAGACCGCCTTTTTGAGACGGTCTTTCAAAAAATATGTGTTGGTTTTATTGATTAGTTAGCGTGACGTTTGCAGTAGTCGTTTTACCGTCTGCATCGTGCAGTACTATAAAGTAGCTGCCTGATGGCAGGAAGCCCATATCTATAGTTTTTGAAGACTGGTTGATCACTTCATTATAGAGGACACCTTGCCCGGCTATGTTGTACACAACGATCTTCATCAGCTTGTTCTTGGTACCCCAATCAATGTTTACAAGCCCTGTAGAAGGGTTAGGGTAGATCTTTACATTGGTCATGCTATACTGGTTAACACCGGTACCACCACCAATTTCTATCCATACGGAATTAGATGGTTTGGAAGCACAAGCCGTATCCACACGTTCGATATAATAGAAACCTCTTGTTGTTGGTGCATATGTTATACCTGTAACACCCGGTATCAGTCCGTTAGGGCCAAACCACATATAAACACCTGCTGCATTAGCATGCAGATCGTTACCTATAAGCGAAATGACAGGAGGATCAGGGGTTAGAGATAAGGTTACTGTTATTGGCAGGCTATATATGGTATCCTGGGTATAACAGCCAACGGTATCACTCGCACGCAGTACAACCATATCTCCATTATCAAGAGAGTCTGTTGAATAGGTTTGTCCGTTGAATACAGGTACACCATTTACCAGCCACTCATAAGTTGTGAGGCCATACTGGGTTGCATAACCAGAAAATGTGATGAAAGAATCTAAACATCCAGGGTTAGCTCCAGACTGTATGCTATCTGAAATAATAGGTATCAAAGCCGGTGCAACGGTTATTACTATTGGATTTGAGGTATCTGACTGGTTAACGATACACGTAGAGTTATTCGTCATTACACAACGTACGATGTCTGTATTCTGGAAAGTATTGGAAACAAATATGCTACCTGTTTGTCCGGCTACAGGCGTACTGTTTATATACCACTGGAACTGGGAGCTGGCCGACTGGTTTAAAGATGATGCCTGAAGCACCACTTTTGTACCGGTGCAAGATGGATTGGGGGTAGCTGTAATAGTAAGAGATGCAGTAAGATAATAATGCAGGATACCTATTTTATTTGATACTGCCGAAAGCGGGAAAGCGCAAGTAGATGAAGAATACAACACGCAGCTTACTGTATCGCCTGCATTAAGCGTAGATGTAGTAAAGGTAGCAGTATTACCACCAGTGCTCACGCCATTCACCTTCCACTGGTAAGCCGCAGTAGCGCCACCATTAAATGGTGTAGCTGTAAACGTCATTGGGAACCCTGGACAACCAGGATTGTTACCAGAGGTTAGCGCTATGCTTACCCTTGGCGCAAGAACAGAAAAACGATGAACAACTATTGCATTTGAAGTTGAACTTGCAATTGCACCACACTGGTTGGTAAAATTCAGCTTGACTGTTACGGTAGATCCATCTGCAATAGTTGATGTAGTGTAAGTGCTGCCGGTGCTACCAGTAGAAACACCGTTTACATACCATAAGTAAGTTGCTGTGTTGGTATCAACGCCGGAACTTGGTTTTGCGGTAAAGGTAAGTGCAGTACCCAGGCATGAAGTATCAGCTTGTTGCGGTAATGTAATGCTAACAGTACCAGAAGAAGATCCGGCACCTGTGATGACAATACTATAATCTTCAGCCTGACCATATGCAAGTGGTCCGCAAGGATTAATAGAAGGTGAAGGATCTGATATAACACGTACACGTAATGGTACGCATGTTACCAAAGATGGATTAGATATTGTAGTAGGTATAGATACCAGGGCACTATCATATTCATTTGCAGTAGTACCTGTATGGGCAACTACTTGTTCTGTAGCACTGAAAACGCCATCATTATTATAGTCGATATAGACAGCTACATTTTCGCCTAAAGCAGTAGCACCAGTTTTTACATAGAATTTGTATGTGCTACCGGCGGTAAGGCTAGCCTGCTGACGGCAAGTGTAATCGATGTAAGCCAGATCGCCATCAGTAGTGTAACCACCCGATTTATAATCGATGTAAGTAGTTGTATTACCTATATAAGAATTGTAAGCTGGATCTGATATTTTAAATTCCGTTACACCTGCATCATTTGTATTTCCTGCGTTAGTTATAGAAGGAGTGCAAGAGGCAGAAGACGGACCCACACCTAGCGCTACAGCACCTTGTGAACCCAGAAGGCCACCACGATAAGTAAATAAACCAAATATCATCCTCGTGCGCTGCCCTTTGGTAAAACGATCCTGACAGCTTGAGTAGTCCATAAAGTTATGTTGCACGTTGTTGCCACCCAAATCTGCGCTGTAAGGCAGGCTTGTACATGGATTGGTACCAGAAGGGCAATTGAAATTAGATTGCAGTTCAGGAGGGGTATCGCATATCTGGTCGCCGTCTGTAGCGCAGTTGTTATTAACCGGGCAGGTAGTTACAGTACCACCTTCAAAAGTATTAAATACGCTCAGCGCATGGCCCATTTCCTGTACAATATTTATATTACCGGGGGCAACTTGTGTAGCTAGTACGGTATAACCATCAACATTTGAAGGAGCAGTAGGCAAGTAAGCAAAGCCGGTTGTAAAAGCAACACCCGGTGCAGTACCATCTTTACCATCTATTTTATTAACTATATAAATATTATAATACTGATTTACAGGCCATTGGCTCAATGCTTTAACTGTTGCGTCAGCAGCACCGGTACCACTACCATTATTAACACCGCCAGCAACATAACCGGCAACACTACTACCATTGATACGCTCTATGCCGGTAGTGTTGTTGCAATTGATATCACGTTTTGCGAGTACAAATTGTATGGGGATATAAGTACCACCGCTGTTAGAATCTGGATAAGAAACATATGTAGCGCTGTATGCCTGATTTAGGTAAGCGAGCATGCTATTTATCTGGGCATCGGTAGGATCGTAAGTAGTGCCTGCCGGATTAGCGGCAAGGCTACCAGGCAATATTACATGAACAACAACAGGTATCTGAAAAACCGGGCTGTTGCCACCGCTCACTACTAAAGAACTTATATTAGGCTGGGTATTATTCCAGTTCACCCAGTTGGTTGTCATCTGTTGCAACCTTTGGGCATATGCAGGGTCTGTAGTCAATAACCGTTGTTGTGCACTTTCAAAACCGGAATACTGGGCAACACCAGTATTATGCAATCCAGCGCATAACAGCAATAGGAGCGTAATTTTACGTATCATGTTGTTAATCAATTTGTGAAGAATTCCCTATTTTGGTAAAAATAAGGTATTCATTAAAAAAATGCTAAAAAATCTAAGCGTCCATCAATTTTACTAAAAATCCTTTAAACTTTAAGCAAATAGTTAAACTTTTATTTTAAATCCTATCTTTGCCGACCTATTTCAATATTCATATAGCTATAATTAACGACAAAACCTATGCAATTAAAAGGGTTGGTAAAATTTTTTACTGCTGCACTCATCCTAATCTCGTTGTACCAGCTGTCCTTTACATTTATTGTAAGGAGCGTGGAACAAAAAATGCAAAGTCGCGCCTTGCAAGCTGCAAAAGCGCAGAAACCCAATGCCACAGGTAGTGAACTGCAAGCTGCTGTAGATGCCAATTATTCTACGATCACAGACAGTATGCAGGGGCAAATCATCTTCAGCTTACCGCTGTTGAAAAAGTACACCTACCAGGAAGCAAAGGAACAGGAACTGAACCTGGGTCTTGACCTACAGGGCGGTATGAACGTGACACTGGAAGTGAGCCTTGATGAAATGGTGCGCTCTATGTCTAACAACCCGAAGGACCCCGTATTGAACAAGGCAATAGCAGATGCAAATGCAGCAAAAGCTAACAGCCAGGCCAATTTCGTGACCCTTTTTGGCGAAACATATCAAAAGGAAAACCCAACCGGCAAGCTGGCATACCTGTTTACAAAACCTTCTGAAAAGGAAATAACCCTTACTTCTACCAACAACGAAGTATTGGCTAAGATCAATAAAGAAGCAAAGGATGCCATCAAACGCACTTACAATGTGTTACTGACACGTATAGATAAGTTTGGGGTATCTAACCCTAACGTGAACCTTGATGAAAATAAAGGTATCATAACGGTAGAGCTGGCAGGCGTGCACAACCCAGAGCGCGTGCGCAGCTACCTGCAGGCAACTGCCAAGCTGCAGTTCTTTGAAACCTATTCTAACATGGAACTGATACAGGACCTGCAGCCCGCAAATGATGCATTGGCTGCATACCTGTCTGGTACAAAAGATACCAGCTTAACCGCCAAAGCAACAACTGCAAAAGACAGTACAAACGGCACAGCAAAAGCAACAAGCAGCGATACTGCGAGCTTGTCTTCACTGATGTCTTCAAATACTAAAACTGCCAGTACAAAAACTGCAGGTAGCAAGACTGATTCTGCATCGATGCAGATGGCAGAACAGCAGAAGAAAAATCCGTTGTTTGCTGTTTGGTATCCAAACATTACCCGTGAAGGCGCTGCTAATGACGGCCCTATTGTAGGTATAGTAGCTAAGAAAGATACAGCCAAGCTGAATGCATACCTGAACCTGGATGTTGTAAAAAACAAGTTCCCGGCCAATGTGCGTTTTGTATATGGTGCAGAAGATAAAAAAGAAAGGCACAATCCTAATGCGCCTTTATACATGTATGCAATCAAAACAGCGCCTGGCACATCTGAAGCTAAGCTGGAAGGTGATCGCGTAACTGATGCACGTATGGATTACAACCCGCTTAACGGCCAACCTGAAGTATCTATGAGTATGGATGTTGCCGGTGCACGTTTGTGGAAGAAAATGACTGGTGATAATAAAGGTCGCTACGTTGCCGTAACACTGGATGATAAGGTATATTCTGCCCCTATCGTAAATGACGAAATATCTGGTGGCCGTACATCAATAAGCGGACACTTTACTGCAGAAGAAGCAAGTGACCTTGCAAACATCCTGAAATCTGGTAAGTTACCTGCCCCGGCCCGTATTGTGCAGGAACAAGTAGTAGGTCCTACCCTAGGTGCTGAGTCTATTAAAGCAGGCTCTTACTCATTACTTATATCCTTCATTGTTATCTTCTCATTGATGCTTATCTATTACAATACCGGTGGTATTGTAGCTAACATCTCTCTTATACTCAACATATTCTTTACTGTAGGTATATTGTCTGCATTGCATGCCACACTTACTATGCCTGGTATTGCGGGCCTTGTGCTTACAATAGGTATGGCGGTGGATACCAACGTTATCATCTTCGAGCGTATTAAGGAGGAGCTTGCCTCGGGCAAAAGCTATTCGCAAGCAGTGGCAGATGGTTATAAACGTTCTTATGCACCAGTACTTGATGGTCACGTTACTACTTTGATCACAGCTATTATTCTGTTCATCTTCGGTCTTGGTCCTGTACTTGGTTTTGCTACTACACAGATCATTGGTATTTTACTTTCATTGTTCTGCGGTATCCTGGTATCACGTCTTATTACAGACATGTACACTAAACGTGAACGCCACTTCCAGTACTTTACAGGATTATCAAAATCCATCTTCAAAAAAGCACATTTCAAATTTGTTGAAGCTCGTAAGTACACTTATGTTATCAGTTGTTTCGTACTTGTACTAGGTATTGCATCCTTTATACATGGTTTTGACTATGGCGTTGAGTTCTCTGGTGGTCGCAGCTATACCATCAAATTTGATCAACCTTACAAAACAGATGAAGTACGTGAAAAACTGAAACCTTACTTTAGCGGCGAATACCCTATCGTGAAAACAATAGGTACCAGTAATCAGCTGAACATTACCACCTCTTACCTGATAAAAGAGCCAGGCCAGCAGGTTGAAGCACAGGTGCAGGAAAAACTATATGAAGGTCTTACAAAAACAAGTCTGATACCAACAGGTACTACTTTCGATGTCTTTACATCTAAGTATATGCAGAGCTCGCAGACAGTATTACCTACCATATCAGACGATCTGGTAAATGGTGCTAAGTGGGCTATTATTATATCCATGCTGGCCATCTTCTTGTACATACTCATGCGTTTCCGCAAATGGCAATATTCAATGGGTACCATACTTTCTTTGTTGCACGACGTTTGCGTTACGCTTGCTGTATTCTCTTTCTTCCGCGGTCATGTACCTTTCGCTTTGGAGATCGATCAGCACTTCATCGCAGCTATTCTGACAGTTATTGGTTTCTCAATGAACGATACGGTAATTGTATTTGACAGGATACGTGAGTACTTCCGCAAATCGCCTAATGAAGACAAGAAGAGCGTTATCAACCGCGCTATTAACGATACACTGAGCCGTACCATTATGACATCGCTTACCGTATTCCTTACTATCCTTATACTATTCATTTTTGGTGGTGAGGTAACACGTGGTTTTGCCTTTGCAATGCTGATAGGTGTGTTCACCGGTACTTATTCTTCTATATTCGTAGCAGCACCGGTACTTGTTGATATGGACAGGACCGACTCCCTGAAACAAGAAGTTGATCGTGAAGCACGCGTTGAAGAACTTAAAAAGCTTGCATAAATATTGTTGATAGTGACATTTACGAAAGGCGCCCATTGTGGCGCCTTTCTTTTTGTTCAGCTTTTACTGACATTAATTTTGTTACCTTTCCTGATTACATTTGCAATATGATTAAGCGGTTTTTTGAGCATTTTGGGCGTATTATACTTATGATCAATGAAGGCTTACGTAAGCCTGAAAACATACGTATATATTGGATAGAGTTCATGGAGCAATGCAATGATATAGGCATACGTACACTGCCTATCGTAATCATTATTTCTCTTTTTCTCGGGATGGTACTTACCATACAAACTTCTTATCAGCTTATTAGCCCATTGGTACCCAAACCTATTATTGCAGGTATAGTACGCGATTCTTCTATACTAGAGCTGTGCCCTACAGTTATCTGTATTGTGCTTGCAGGGGTAGTAGGTTCTAAAATAGCATCAGAGCTAGGTAATATGCGAGTGAGTGAACAGATAGATGCATTGGAAATCATGGGCATCAACACCAAAACTTACCTGGTACTACCCAAAATAATAGCTGCACTCATTATTATTCCGTGCCTTATCATTATTTCTATTGCCATAAGCATCTGGGGCGGTTATCTCGCCGGCATGTTTTCTCATATACTTACCCGACAGCAGTTTGAGGAGGGGCTTACCACTAACTTTATGCCTTTCAATCTTTTCTTTGCTGTTATTAAGGCATTTACATTTGCACTCATTATTTCAGTTATACCATGTTACTATGGCTATTACGTAAAGGGCGGTGCACTGGAAATTGGTAAGGCTTCTACTACATCGGTAATAGTCAGTTGCATCCTTATTTTGTGTGCCGATTATGGGTTGTCTATTTTGCTGTTGTAAGTGCCGGCAATCATCTGACTTCCTCAATTATACCAATCAATTTTGCAGCAGCATAACTGCCTAAAGCGACTCCCATACCACCCATACGAAAAGCACCAAATACCCTGCCGGAATAAGCCTTTATAATAGGCCTTTTAGTAGCTCCAAATGCCATAATTCCTGACCAGCGACTGGCCACTTTGAAATCCCGTCCGGGAATGATAATGTCTTTCAGCTTCTGTTCCAGGTGGTTTTGTATTCTATCATTCAACGCTATATCTGTTGTAGTCTCCCCCGCAAAGTCAAGATTCCTGCCTCCACCTATCAGTATCCTCCCATCTATTTCCCTAAAATAATAATACCCTTTATCAAAGTGAAAAACACCTTTAAAGAGACCAGGAATAGGTTCTGTAACCAGCACCTGCCCCCTGCCAGGAATCACATCAACATTGGGCAGTAGCTGCTTTGTAAATGCGTTAGTGCATATGCTTAGGGTTGTACCATGCAGAATGTATTTATCGGTCTTATAAGGATCTCGTACAACGACATTCACTGCCTGTTCATCTTCATCAAAGGAAATAATTTCTGCGCCGGTTTTTATTTCTATTCCCAGCATCATGGCATACTCTGCTAATGCCCGCATCATTTTGCCGGTATGCAGTTCGCCTTCACAATTGTTTTGCACCAATGCTTTGGTATGTGCAGTAGAAAACCCAAAGGATGCAATATGATCACTCGCCACTGTAAAGGCCAGCCTGTTGGTAACAGGAAACAATAAATCATTTAGGTATTGTATCTTATCAAGTGCCCCCAATTCTTCTGCACCGATGAGCTCAAAGCTGCCATTTTGCTTATAACCTATTCTGTCATCACCTAATCTTCCCCTAAGTATCTCTAAACCGGCTTTACGGTCATTGAATAATTGTATTACTTCCAGCTCTGTCATAACCTGTAAGTCATCAAGCAGCTCTGTTGCACTACCCATACATGCAAAACCTGCATTCCGCGTGCTGGCACCTACCGGCAATAAGCCGCGCTCCAGCACCAAAACGCTTTCTGCTGGATAACGTTTTTTGAGCTCTATTGCTGTGCTTAACCCTACAATACCTGCCCCTGCTACTATATGATGATAATGTAAAAAGCTTTGTTGCTCCCAATAACTATACATACTGTAATGATGTTGAATAGTTAAAGTTAATACAGGCATACGATGTATATCATATCGGTGCTACAATAAACTACGTAACTTTGGTGCAATGATAGAGGAGCAAGAGCATGTAGTGCGTCTGTCGCACCTACCCACGGGTAAAAGAGCGGTAATAAAAAGCCATGAAGAAAGTGATTTTCAGCTCACATTGATGGAAATGGGTTGCATTCCCGGCGAGCCCGTGTGGATAGAAATGATTGCCCCAATGGGTGATCCACTTGCTATACAAATAGCCGGATACTATCTAAGCATTCGGAAGAAGGATGCCGATAAAATATGGGTTTCTGTTAAGTAAGCTTCTAATATCAACGCTATTATTTTTTAGATTCACATAATCGATTCTCTATCTGTTAACCGCTTTTGTGTAGCTTTGCAACATGCATATCGGGCTGTATTTCGGTAGTTTCAATCCTATTCACACTGGGCATCTCATCATAGCCAATCACGTTACAGAACATACTGAAATCGATAAGATCTGGTTTGTTGTTTCACCGCACAACCCACTGAAAGATTCACATTCACTATTAAATGAGTACGATCGGCTACACCTTGTTAACCTGGCCATTGAAGACAACCGTAAATTCAAGGCCAGCAATGTGGAATTTCATTTGCCAAAACCCTCTTACACTATAAACACACTTACCTATTTGAGTGAGAAATTTCCCCTTGAAAAATTTTCATTAATATTAGGTACAGATAGTTTCCAGAATATACATCGTTGGAAGAATTTTGAACAGCTGATTGCCGACTATAACTTTATTATATACAAAAGACCTGGTTTTGAAATAACAGAAACACATGGAGCTGCAATAAGCTTGCTAGAGGCACCGCTGCTGGATATTTCATCTACGTACATCCGTAAACAGGTGAGAGAAAAAAAGTCGATAAAGTATATAGTGACAGAAGGTGTGCAGAAATATATAGAAGATAACGGGTACTATACCAAGTAATAGTGGCAGGTGTGCAACTTTTGGCACGATTTTGATGTTCTATTGGTACCAATTAATTAAACCACAAACAAAAAAATAAATTTATGGCAAACACAGGCAAAACAGTCGCAACACTTCTTATTGGCGCAGCTATTGGCGCAGCAGTTGGTTATGTATTAGCAACAGATGCGGATACACGCCAGGAAAGCATTGAAAAACTTAAAGATGGTCTTAATACCCTTAAGTCAAAATTTGAAAAGAAAAGTAAGGACATCGAAGAAGAGATATATAACGCTTAATTGATAATGATGAACATTATCAACGAGTGGAAAGCTAAGATAGCCAGATATTTGGATGTAAATGTGAAATTAGTCAAGCTCAATTTCATACAACATGCATCGCGGATATTTGGCTATTTTATTTTTGTAATGATTGGCTTTCTGCTGGGATTCGCCATACTTATGTACCTGGGGCTTGCACTGGCCGAGTGGTTTACCGTGCTGGCAGATGGTTCTCGTATAGCTGGCTTCTTTATGACCGTAGGGTTTTATCTTTTATTGTGTGCTGTATTGTATGCTTTGCGCAAGCCTATAATAAAGGCTTTTGCAGGCAAAATGATAAAGATGCTCACCGAGAACCCCGACAATGAAGACAAATAAACACAATTCATCTTTATATTGAGCTGTACGCTTTATGAGACTTTATCCTAAAAAACTGAACAGCACCGAAGAGTTGATGGCTGAAAAGCAGGCACTGCAGGCACAAATAAGCTTAATAGATCCTGATGGAATATTTTCCCTGAAGGTTGATGAAAAAGTGAAAGCTCGGGCTACAGAAAAAAAATCAACGGCTAATATCCTGGGAAGCTTATTGGGGTTAGATACTATAGATATTGTTTTAAAAATGCTCCCGTTGATCACCGGCAGCAAAAAAAATAAAACTAGCCCAAAAGGGCCGAACATCCTGGTTAAAGCAGGATTTGAATTTATAGGCGGTTATCTGAAGTGGAAAGCAATAGAACTCTCGTACAAAGGAATAAAAAAACTAATAGGCGTAAGGAAAAAAAATGACTGATCTGAGATCAGTCATTTTTTATATTAAGTGCTTTTAAAAATACGTGCCCTATAGTAGTAAGGATGATCCTGATATCTAACATTATACTCCTGTGCTTGAGGTAATAGATGTCCCACTGTATGCGCTTCCGCAACTCACGATCGCCATTTATCTCCCCTATATAATTCTTTATCTGCGCCATGCCAGTCATTCCAGGCTTGGTTTGATGCCTTAAGTTGTAATAAGGTATGCGTTGCGAATAGAATTTAGTGTGATAGAGCATATGCGGACGTGGTCCAACTATACTCATGTCTCCCTTAAGTACATTGAGAAATTGAGGTATTTCATCAATATGTGTGATCCTTAGAAACCTGCCGATCAACGTTATTCGTATATCATTAATGGAGACCTGTTTTGTATGGGCATCATCATTCACATACATCGTACGGAATTTATAACAATCAAATTCAACACCTTGATAACCAGTACGTTTTTGTATGAACAGTACAGGTCCTTTTGATGTAAGTTTTATAAGCAAAGCAACAATAGGATACACCCAAGACATAAAAAACACTAGAAAAAACAAAGAAAAAGTAGCATCCATAGCCCGCTTCATTTCAAAATACTTTGAAGATGGCGTATGCACCATGTAACGCTGGTTTATTTCATGGAACATTGATCTGATTTTTGTAATATCAGAATCAATGACGGTTTGTTGTGGGGATCTTTCTAAAGTAACGTCTATCATTAATTTATTGCTTTGGCAATTGCCTTTGTCATTTTGTGTTTACTATATCAAAAACCGTGTCAGATTTTTGATTTTCCACGATTTTGGCGAAAAATAACAAATTTGGAGGAGAATTTTAAAATATCCTTACGAATAAAATGTGATAGCAAGGCATCTATAAATGGTAAAATAATATTATTGCCTATGCTAAAAGTCTATATTTTATTGGATAAACAAAAAAAAAGCGGCTCACAAATAGAGTTATCATGTATTACATTTTACAACTAACTTAATAAGCAAATTATAATATCGGGGGATTATCTATCGTATCAATTTGAGATTACTATACCATATTGATCGAATAGATTTTATGAGAACCAGACAAGAAATAGAATCATAACATGTCAACCAGATAATTGTAATTGTGTTTTATGTTATCTAATCCTTTTCTCTACATCTACAAATGTAAATTTATTGCCATCAAACAAGCCCTTATCACTTAGCTTTAGAGCAGGTATTACCAGTAAAGCCATAAAAGACAGCGTCATAAAAGGTGCTTGTAATTTGGTACCCAACTGTTTTGCCATTTCATTTATCCCGGCGTACCGGGCAGCTACTTCGTAGCCATCATCACCAGTCATAAGCCCCCCAATGGGCAGAGGCATTACTGCTGTACCTTTTTCTGTATCCGCACTTACAGCAATACCTCCTTTACAGTCTATGAGCATATTTACAGCCTTGCAGATATGCTCATCAGTTACCCCTACAGCAATTATGTTGTGGCAATCATGAGCCACTGTTGACGCAAGTGCACCAGCTTTTAGTCCAAAGTTTTTAATAAATCCTATTGCAACTGGCTGATTGCTATATCTGTTCACTACCGCTATTTTCAATACGTCTTTATCTGTGTCGCTTATGATATTACCACCTCGCACTTTACCTTTATATTCCAGATCATTGGTCACAAGTTGCCCTTCTATGGCCTCAATAACTCTTATAACAGGCTGCAGAGAGATTGCCGGCAATACAAAATCAGCTACAGTTTTCTTTTCGCAATTAAAATTATTAATAGCGAGCGCCTCCACATCCGGTAATAATGGCTTGCCTTGCTCTGCTACAAGCTTGCCATTAATGTAGGTCTGCAAAACATCTAACTGCAGCAGATCATTTACCACTATAAAATCTGCAGGATCATTTGGTCTGAGTAGTCCCACCGGTATCTTATAATGTTGTACAGGATTTAAAGATGCCGCCCTGAGCACATGAAACAGGTCATAGCCCTTGCGTAAGGATCGTTTTACCAGGTCGTTAATATGACTCAATACCAAGTCATCAGGATGTTTGTCATCGCTGCAAAACATTACTTTATCCGGGTGAGTATGCAGAAGACTTGAAAGGGCCTCATAGTTCTTAGCGGCACTCCCCTCCCGTATAATAATGCTCATGCCAGCCCCTATTTTATCCAGGGCTTCTGCTAATGTAAAACATTCATGATCTGTAGTAATACCCGCGGCCGCATATTGTTCTGCATCTTCGCCCCGCAATCCCGGAGCATGACCATCAACAGGCTTGCCTGCATTTTTTGCCGCTCTTATTTTAGCCATCACTTCCGGATCGTGATGTAATACTCCCGGGTAATTCATCATTTCTGTGAGGTACCAGATATCCCGACTTTGCAATAATTTAGCAATGTCAACAGCATTGATAACAGCGCCTGCTGTTTCAAAAAAAGTAGCCGGCACGCATGACGGCGCCCCAAAAAATATTTTAAAGGGTGTCTGCTTACTATTATCAATCATGTATTGAACACCCATAAGTCCATTTACATTAGCTATCTCGTGCGGGTCTGATACTGTAGCCACAGTACCATGTACTACAGCCAGGCGGGCAAATGCAGTAGGTACCAGCATGGAGCTTTCTATATGTACATGGGCATCAATAAAACCGGGCATAATAAACTGTGGGGGAGCCTCAGCAACTTCTGTTATAGATGTAATGATCCCATTGTCAACCACTACAACACCTGGGAATATCCTTTTGCGGAAAATATCGACAACCTGGCCGGATATTGTAAATGAGTTCATGAGCAATATACTTTCGGTTAAGATGATCTATGCGTTTAGCAGAAAACAAAATACTTCAGCGGGTCCATGTACGCCTACCACAAGTGTTTTTTCAATATCGGCAGTGCGGCTGGGGCCACTATTAATGTTGATCATAGAAGGCAGTCTATCGTATTTCTTTTTCAGCATGGTGATACCACTATCCGTATCGTAAACCAGCTGGCTGACAGTTGCAACAATAATATGCACAGGATAAAAAACAGACGCTATACGACCCAAATTTTGCCGGCTGCTGAGCATTACAGAACCTGTCCGGGCAATCAGCATTTCGCAGTCGGTAATGCATGCATCTGCAGCAGTAAGCTGAGGATCAGCATCTACAATAAAACTCACATTATGATCAAGAAATAACTCCTGTACGCTCTTTTCAGCACAAAGCAATTGTTTCCACCCCCGGTTGTCATATAAGGCAACTATACCCTCAACCAATTCGTCTTCATTATCGCAAAATATAAACTTGCCTCCAAGTTCTATGAATGCTGTAGCAAAAGTTTCCTCCAAAGACGCATCTTCTTCTTTTGCAAAAACATCTTTTATTACATCTTTATCCACCTCGGGAAAAGGCATAGGCAATTTATCTTCGCTTAGCCCCTTCCTTATTTTACTGAGAATATTCTCCTTACTTACCGATGTTTTCAATGTTTGCATTGCCGTGAATTATACAAGTAAAAATAATTCTTCCTGACCATAGATTCTGTCAGTTCTTTTGATTTGTTTCAAAATATACCCGTAAACAAAAATCCCTGTAGCAACTGCTACAGGGATCAAATAAAATTGCCAAATGTTCAAACTTATGCGGTGAGGCTTCCGGGGCTAATGATACCGTCATTCAAGGCATCTTCAGCAGCAGTGCTATCTTCATAAGGACGTTTACCTATCATTCTTTCAAGGTCATCCTTAAACAACACTTCTTTCTTCAGCAACTCCTCTGCTATCATTTTCACTTCATCTACTTTCTCAACCAACAAGGCACGTACTCTTTGATATGCTTTCTCTACAAGCTTACGTACTTCGTCATCTATCATCTTACCTGTCTCTTCAGAATAAGGTTTGGTAAGACTTGATTCACTGTTAGGATCGTAGAAAGAGATATTACCTATCACATCGTTCATACCATACATGCTCACCATAGCATATGCCATACGGGTTACATGTTGCAGATCGCTTAATGCACCAGTAGATATTTTGTGAAATACAATTTCTTCTACCGCGCGGCCACCAAGAGACATACACATATCATCCAACAGGTGATCTGTAGTACGGATATATACTTCCTTAGGCAGGTATTGCGCATAACCCAACGCAGCAACACCACGTGGCACTATAGTAACCTTAACCAATGGGTGTGCATGCTCCAGGAACCAGCCTGAAACAGCATGACCCGCTTCGTGATATGCAATTACCTTTTTCTCATCAGGGGCTATATACTTGTTCCTTTTTTCAAGACCACCAACCACACGGTCAATAGCATCGTTAAAATCACTCATATCCACCTCGTTCTTGTTCTTACGGGCAGCTATAAGTGCAGCTTCGTTACATATGGCTAGTTTGCGAATGTCAAGGTCTTTCGATTTCTTGATGGGTTTCAGATGCACATCAAATATCTTTTCACGTCCCTTAACATCTGGTATGTCAATAGATATCTGGCGATCGAAACGACCCGGACGAAGCAATG
>JABDEZ010000058.1 GCA_013286835.1 Bacteroidota bacterium | reverse complement strand
AGTTGAGCCAGTTTAGTGCGAGTTACAGTGCGACTGAAATATATGAACATAAAAAAAGAGTTGTACTAGTGTACAACTCTTTATAAATGAACCGATTAAGGTGCTCTCCCTTCTGGACTTGAACCAGAGACCCTCTGATTAACAGTCAGATGCTCTAACCAACTGAGCTAAGGAAGATTGTCATTTGGGATTGCAAAAATAGGACGCTTTTTCTTTTTACAAAACTTTTTTTACTATTCTCCTAAATATTTAAAATTATTAAGCATCAGGGTCACTTCCATACCCGCTGTATAGTGCTGTGCGTATGCAATATTCAGCTGATTCTTCACTTCTTCCCCTGGCGCATATTCTGCGATCATATTATATGGCGGTAATATATTTTTGCGGATACGGGGTAGATATGCATTGTAAGGATGCGGAGCATAACCTGTCCATGTACGCTTACCTGCCATTACAAGGAGACAATTCTTAATGAAGCTCATTGGCTTTTTCACCATAAAGGCGGTAGCCGGTAATAATACTAAAAACAATACCGACGAAACAAGGTCTATCATCCGTTTATTACGCATTTGTGCAAAGCTATCCAGGTTATACCTCCTATCAACTGTGTAAAGGTCACCAGCAGTATGACTGCTGTTACTACCCACAAAGCTCTGGCTGCCTGGCAGATGTATCTTGTAGTCGTAGCGGGCACCACAGGCCTGCATTTGAGCAAATACATCTGCATAGCTAAGCCCGTTTATGCAGAATATAACTTCATTAATGTTAGCAGTGTACAGCAGGTCTTTCATTTCGGCAGTACTTCCCAATGCGTCATGCTGCTGAATGTATGGGTTTATACGGCCTGCCACCTGTGGGGCATAGTGCACACGCTGCAAGGTATGTGCCGTTTGGCGGTAATGAGGTTCATCAGCCACTATCACTGCTTTGCGCGGTAGCTTATCGTATGCTATATATTTAAAAATACCAAGGCGGTGCAATATATCATGCAAACCTAGCAGCAATACAGTGCCTGCAAACCCACTGAATATAATAATGGCACGGCTATAGCGCAATCCTGGCTGCAGCAGGCCGTAATAGGCCAGTATCACTATAGTACCCACCACCATACCACGCGTCACGCGCAATGCCCTGTAAGGCTGGTCGTAAGCGCCATTAAAGTATAGCGTTACTATCCATAACGCAGTATAAACCGGCAAGGTAGCATATAGAGAGCTGAATGGTATAGGCAGCATATTTTTTAACTGCAGCACCCAGAAGCTCGTGATAAGCCATAAAGTGACTAGCAGTACCAAGGCATCAAACAGCGGCATACGTAGTATTTTAAGGGCCCTTCTCAGTGCCCCGAGCACTGCGCGCAACACTATACCTATGTTTATAAAAAGCAGGTAAAGGCTGGCCTGTTTTTTACTGTAATGCTTTTTTACAAAAATGATGAGCGCCTCGTTAAATATACGCACGTAAGACAAGGTAGCCTTCCGCGTACTTTCGCCTTTATAGTGTATCAGCGTAGCGGGAGGATAATACATATTCTCGTAACCGGCTTTCTGTATGCGATAAGAAAGATCAACATCCTCGCAATACATAAAGTAATCTTCATCAAAAGCGCCGCCCACTTCTGCTATAACGCTGCTCCGCACCAACATACAGCATCCACTCAGTACCTCCACCGGCGCAATTTCATGTTCGCCAACATGTACTGCATAGTATTTATTAAAATAGGGCGATCTACTGAATAATTTATTAATACCTATTGTCTTAAAGAGCGCCACCTGCAATGTAGGGAAAGACTTCTTAGCATCGGGTGCAAACTGCCCCTTACCATCTATAAGCCGGGGGCCCAAAGCGCCTGCCTTGGGGTGGGCATCCATATACGCTAGTGTCTGCGTAAAAAAATCTTCCGGCATTACAGTATCCGGGTTCAGGAACAATATATATTCGCCACGCGCTATTGCTACTGCCTGGTTATTCGCTTTCGAAAAGCCCTGATTATCTTTATTTTCCAGCAATACCACATCCGGGAATTGCGTTTTCACCATATTGCAGCTATCATCTTTAGAGTTGTTATCAACCACTATTATTTCCGCATTTATACCTTTTGCAGCCCTGCTTACCGAATGCAGGCACACTTCAAGAAAGTACTTTACGTTATAGTTGACAATAATTACTGATAGCTTCATGCTCAGGCTAAAGAAGTTGCGAATATAAGCGCACTGCCGTTAATAACGAAAAAGCCGTGGTAACATTGTACCACGGCCCTTTAAATGTTTTAGATATATTTATTGTACAATATAAATAATCCTCGTTACCCACTTGTTAGAATCAGGCTCTGCATAATGACCGATTATATATTCCTCCATTACAAGACCCGGATGTTGATTTTTAGCTGCTATATATTGCATTAGTGCATTGTGCTCTCTGCCTTCGCTTGAATAGCCACCATTATGCACCGCTACATAAGCCCTTCCGGCAGGTACATGAAAATAGGTGATGCCGGCTATATGAGCCGTAGTATCTTTTATTGGAAATACTGCAGCTACATCTGTTGTATGATGTAGCGTATCCCAGTTATAGTAGAGGCCATAGGCATGTGTATTAGCATCGGGATGCAAGGTTTTACCCAGAATTGGGTATGTGTCCATGAAGAATTTCGTCATATCGCTCCACCCCATTTGTTTGCGTACCCCGGCAAATGTCATAGCGGATTGATCTATTTCTGTGATGGCGGCATCTGTGGCAGGCCCGGCATTGGTTTCAACATATTTTTTCAGATTTTGTAAACCGCGATCAAAATCGCCGCCCAGCATCTTGTCCATGTTCATGAAAGCATTCATAGCATTCATGGGGAATTTCTGGTGCATGCTAATGCTCCATACCACCTTAGTTTGGCTATTCCCAGTATCTGTTGCATCAAAATAACCTTGCGCCTGGCCATCATAGGGTTTAATGAAATGCAGTGCATAGTTCAGTTTTGTCCCTTCCACGCCTGTATTCGACATTTCGCCTTCACCAGTACGTTTGGGGTCGCCTACCCAATGGTAATTGCTTCCCTGGCTACCATCTGTGCCGTTGTAAGTCATTTGCACATTGGTGTCCATCTGATACCATGGGCTCCAGTGTGGCCAGTTTTTGAATTTTACTATCTGCTCAAAAACAGCAGTTTTGGGGGCGTTTATTACTATACTGCGCTGAATAGTCACGTCCTTAGGTTCTACAACGCCCAATACTATGATGCCTATTACAATGACACCCAGCAATACCAACAAAAAGCGTAAGAAACTTTTCATAAATAAGTGGTTTTTTGCAAATGTATAAAAGTTGAGAAGCAATACATAGCCTTATATATTAAAAGCCAACATTTTTTACATTTCAGTCACAATCACTTACGTACCTTTGCGCCATGAATAATTTGCGTAGCTATACTTTGCCCGAATTGGAAACCATCCTTGTAAAACTTGGTGAACCTAAATTCAGGGCAAAGCAGGTATATGAATGGATATGGAAGAAATATGCCGGCGATATAAACGACATGACCAAC
This sequence comes from Bacteroidota bacterium, assembly GCA_013286835.1. Classification (GTDB taxonomy): domain Bacteria; phylum Bacteroidota; class Bacteroidia; order Chitinophagales; family Chitinophagaceae; genus JABDEZ01. Next base: position 14,053 of record JABDEZ010000058.1, on the reverse strand, counting down.
CTATCTAAAGACCTGCGCACAAAGCTTAGCGTACAATACTTTATACCCAAAGTAAAAATACACCATACACAACACAGCAACGATGGTACTATAAAGAACAGGCTGCAGCTACACGATTCCCATTTTATGGAGAGTGTACTTATACCTACCGAAAACCGCATGACGGTTTGTGTATCTTCACAAGTGGGCTGTTCGCTGTCGTGCAAGTTCTGTGCTACGGGATACATAGAGCGCAAGCGCAACCTTGATTATGATGAGATATATGACCAGGTAGTGCTCACCGGCCAGCAGGCACAGGCAAAGTATGGTAAGAACCTCAGCAACATAGTCTTCATGGGTATGGGCGAACCCCTGCTTAACTACAAAAATGTACTGAAGGCTATTGAGATGATCACCAGCCCCGATGGGTTAGGAATGAGCCCTAAGCGCATTACCGTATCTACCGCAGGTGTAGCCAAAATGATACGCCAGCTGGGAGATGACAAGGTGAAATTCAAACTGGCGGTGTCACTGCATGCACCTACCGATGCCAAGCGCAACCAGATAATGCCTATTAATGAAAGCAACAACCTGAAGACACTTATAGAAGCACTCAACTACTTTTACAAATGTACCGGCAACGAGATCACCTTTGAATATATATTGTTTAAAGGTGTGAACGACAGCATACAAGATGCTGACGACCTGGTGAAGATATACCGGCAGGTACCTGCAGACCTCATCAACATTATTGAGTATAACCCCATAGATGCTGCACAGTTTGAAAAACCGGATGAGGAAGATGTGGATGCATTTATGGAATACCTGGAATCTAAGAAAGTGAATGCCCGCCTACGCCGTAGCCGTGGTAAAGATATAGATGCTGCTTGTGGCCAGTTGGCCAATGTGGATCACGAGGCAGAAGCATAATCATTTACTTCCATTATAACTGAACTTTCATTTAGCCCAGACCAAAAGGTCTGGGTTTGCTATAAATTGTGTCCGATGACCTCAACTTCAAATTGGTCGCGGTACAGCCAAACATCATATTCAAACAAGAGATACCGGCCATTACATGAACTTTCTGAATGCTTTCATGTCGGCTTCGGCTTGTTGGGCATCTTTTATTAAAGCTTCGTGATGGCGCTCTATTGTTGCAAATGCATTTGTAACACCTAATTTGAGGTACTGTAATTGCTTGTATTCTGTTTTTATCTCTTCCTCATATTTTTGACGTCTGTTGTTAATGTCATTCATGGCCAATGCCAGGTCTGTGTTGATAGCTTTGTGGTTGGGGATATAGGTAAAGGCAGATCCTATTTGCCTTTGCCAATCTATAAGCACTTGTATATTCTTGGGCCCTATGGATGGAATTTTCATCCTGTTGAGCTTTGTTATATCTGCGGCATTCACTATGCCATTCAAGTATAGCAATCCTTTCTTCGTGGCGCCAAAAGAAGGGATTGTGTGCTGCTTTATTTCAAACCGTTGCAGGTATTCATGATACTGCTGGTTGTAGTATTTCTCATCTATCTGCCGGCGCATATTGTTGAATTCGCCCTGTAGCCCTTTGTAGTTGCTGATGATACCACCCAGTTTATTTTGTGCCTTATTATACTTGTCCAGCTCGGGCGGATTTTTATAGCGGGCAGCCGTAGCGTCAGCTTCAGCATGTATAGTGCGTAATACGGTGTTGCGTCTGGCCAGTTCTGTATTCAACTTCTTCTTCTCAGGCGAATACATATTGTACACCAAGACAAACAACACTGCAATCAAAACCAAGCCAGGGTTGATGAGGCTGGGCAAAAGTGTAATGAATAAACCCACCACCATCCTGGCCCTGTGCGCTTTTTTAGTGTTATAAAACTGCCTATCGATAGGGTTTGGTTTTACAGCGCCAGTTACGGGCGAAGCAGTTAGTTTTTGGGGCACTATCTGCTCCATTTTATACCCATGTATAAAACGGTCGATATCGTTGAGTACCGATGCCGATTTTAAATAAGTATCATCGAGGAAGAATACGATACCCGACCTATCGATAAATGCACACCATGGACATTGTGCCAGCTGCTTAGGATAATAGTGCAAGCCCGATCTGCTGCACACCATAAGTTCCTTACCAAATGTATCCAGTTCCTGTACCCAATCGCCCGGAGCCGGGCGGGTGTCCAATGTTTCAAACGACCGGTGAAACAGGTCTATTATGCCCGGCGTGAAGCTGTGCATATCGAGGCTGTTTTTTGCCGGGTTTAGCTTCTTGTTGCTGCGCTTTAATGAGTAGGCAAATTCCATTGTTTTAATGGCCTTTTCCTCGTCAATATCCTCCTTTGTAAGGTTAGTACCTGTGAAAGGATGCCGTCCTAAGAACAACAATTGAAATATGAGCACCGCCAGTGAAAACGAATCTGTATCAGGGGTACGTACCACATCGTTAAACGTACCTCTATTCAGCAGTTCGGGAGGCGTATATCGTAATATTCCCACTTCGCAAAAATGATAGGTGTTGCCGTTCTTTACCTGGAACGAATCGCAGTCGATAAGGCTGATGATGCCAGTGGCATTCACCAGTATGTTGCCTTCGTTTACATCGCCAACCACAATACCCGCAGCATGTATCTTGTGGAATGCAATAGCCAGGTTGCGGGCCACATGCACCAGGAAGTTATATCCTTTATCGGGGAACAGCCGTTTCCTGTCCATGGGGCTGAACAGCATGTGCAAGGGCACATAACCCTCAAGATTCCGCATTACAAAACCACATATTTCGTTGGCGTTATCGCGAACAATATCTTGCGGCCAAGCGGCCAGTTTATTCAGGTCGGCATCCTGCAAGGTCAGCATGTGCTGTAGCTTCAGCGTCTTGTCCCTGTCCAGCCGCTCATTGTATATTTTAAGTACCCATGCTGCATCTTCCTTCACCTCGTACACAGCTCCTTCACCACCGCGACCAACCTCGCTGCCCACGGTGTATCTTCCCTTCTGTCCGGTGTAGAACTGTGTTATCATGCTTGCAGCCTGGTGGCTAGTAATAAAGTTTTATCATCATCGGTACGGCTATTGATGGTAGCACTGCCCAGGTACTCTGTAAGCTTACCATCCAGTATAGCCACATGCTCTGCGTCGGTGGTCATGCGCAGCCACTTAAAAAGTTCGGTGAAAAAAGGCTGGTGCACAGTTTCGCTTTCATTATTCAGCGCAAGCATTTGCAGGCCATCAGTAAACATGGCTATCTCACCTATAGGCTCTTCAATGATCTTCGTATTCAGATTGCGAAAATGAGGGTCATCTACCAGGAATGAGGTAGTGTTTTGGTACTCACCATTGTGTGGCCACCATAGGTGAGTGAAGTACCCGCTGCCATCATTGCGCACTATAGCGCCATCACCTATTTGCAAAAAACATGCACGTTCTGGCAGTATGACAAACCCCAATAAGGTGCATGAAAATTCGCTGAGCGGTGCATTTTGTTCGTGAGCCAAACCACTCAACGTATCGTAAACAGCTTCTACCAATTGCAACAGGTGGGTCTCGTCTATTTCCACGTCGTCGTGCAACCACCGCTCTACAATGGCAACACTATCGCGCACAGCGGCTGCACTTGCCATAGCAGCATACATGGCACTACCTGCCCCATCGCTTACAAAGCTTATGAGCGCTTCAGCGCCTTTAGCAAGTGGAATTGCCTTGTAGCAAACGGCATCTTCGCAGCCCTTGCCACTGCCGGTGTGCGAAGTGCCAATAACGCTTTGGCCTATGCATTTCCATATCATAGATCGGCCCAGCCTGAAGGTGGTAACAGATTGATGGCGCTACCCGGGTTCTTGCTGCTCACCATTTTCATACTGGATGACAGCCACAAGAAGAACTCGCGAAACATGAGCCCCTTTAGCTTTAGCGGAGTGCGCACGGCCAGCTTGCCCAGCACATCCATATTGGCACCTTCTACACCTATAGAAAAGAACGCAAAAGAACCTTTTGCCTCACCTTCTTTTATCAGCTCTGCAGCGTGGCCCCAATTGTCGGTAGGGGCACCGTCTGTGATGAGTATGATCCACGGCTTGTAGTACCCTACCCCATTTTCTTTATATACCTGCTTGCGGCGATTGATGAGCTCGATGCCCATTGTAACCGCGGCGCCAATGGGTGTATCGCCATCGGCTACCAGGCGTTTAGGATAAAAGCTATCCACTGTTTTAAAGTCAGATTCCAACTGCACGGGGCCAAATGTGACCATGGCCACTTCTACCCTTTTCATTGCTAAGGGGTCCTGCATCAGTTCGTTCTTCAGCGTCTGTATCCCCTCGTTTAGCTGTTGCATGGCCATACCGGCCATAGACCCCGAAGTATCGAGCAGCAACATGCACGGGCACCGTGATTCCGGGTTATCTGCAAAGTCATTTCCACCAAACGGTACCTGCTCAAAAGATATGTATTCCTGATTTTTATCCATTGTATAACAAAGTTACGGGGTGTGGGGGGAGTTGCCAATTGTCGTTAGTTTTTGAGTTACTTACTTGCGAGAAGCTTCATTTCTTTTGGGTGGCCAAAAATTGCATGACAAAATGGGCTGGACTTTGGATATAGGCATCGGCTTTAGGTGTTTTAATGAGTTGTTTTATGGGGGGGGGGGTCTTGTCCGGTTTTAAAGCGAAAACCGGACAGGCAAGATTATTGATAAGCTATAGTGCAATGCTGTGGCTGATATGCGTTTATTTTAAACTGTCTGTCCTGTCCGGTTATCGGACAGGGTGAGTTTCAACCGAACTGCCGTAATTAAGATCAGGCTTTACTCATTTATTTTTCCTGGTGTAGTGCAAGCATTTATAACTAGCACTGCAATGCCGTGATAACATTCCGAACAACTGCATATTCCTGAAAATGTCCGTAGCAATTTAAAAAGCCCAAAAGGACATTTTAGCGCTTTATAAAAGGCTGAAACGCCCTGTGGTAGCTGACATGAATTTTATGAAAATATCTCAGAATGTCCGTAAATGTCTGTGTTCCGACATTTTATTTTCGCTTTGATATTAATCTTCAGTTTTCGGAAGCGGACACTTCCTGATGAGCAGGACGAAGCGAACGCTTCGACCAGTGGAAACGAAGCACGCTATAGAAAATGTCATTGCAATTCCCATAACAATCAGAAATTACAATGACACGTGGCATAGAAAAAACAGAATTATTGCTGGTTAGAAATATTGAACATCCAGCGGATGCCAAAACGGTCCTGGCATGTGCCCCAATACCCCCAGAATTCATCATGCGGCGCTACAGCGTCTGTTCCACCTTCAGATAACCCCTTGTATAACCTGTCGGCTTCTTCCCGGGTGTCGGGGTTCAAACTGATGGTAACATTGTTGCCTATCTTTACTTTGTGCCCCATGCTTTCCAGCGCATCGGTAGCCATTATCTGCATGCCGCCCAGTATGGGTAACGCCACATGCATTACTTTATTTTTCGCATCTTCCGGTAGTGCCGGTGCGCCCTCCGGAGCTTGGATGTCCTGCATCCTCATTAGGGGAGTAGAAAATTCTGTTCCGAACACTTTTTTGTAATGGTTGAATGCTTCCTCTGCATTGCCATTAAAATTCAGATAAATTGATACGCTTGCCATTGTTTTGGTTTTTTTGTTATGCTCAAATTTAAGGTTAGTTGGAGTGAAAATGTCTTAAAATGTCCATTGATGGACATTTTAATTTTAGTGCATTTTGCGCATGTGCATTGACGATTTACATGTTGCATTAACTGACGCAATGTACGAATGGCTGAGTTTATATGCACAAAAGAGATATGCACAGTTCCACGAGGTGAGATGTTTCACGGGCGTTGCAAACACTAAGGCGGCCAAACAACGAAACATTTGAAGACTATATTAGATTTGTGTTTGGGCACTTTTCGCGAGTATCTCTATGCCTGTCCAAGCGGGGATGGTTGAACAGGCGTAGAGATATTCCTACCTATTACTATTTATACCCTAGCACTTTTTTCTTTATTTTTAATAACAATCATCTTTACTATTTTATCTCCTTTAACTGTAAAAAAATAGTCAAGGTATGTTGGATCAGGAGATTTTGATTTATCATAATTGCCATCTGTAAGTGCAGTAATCATAAAATCCCCGTAATGTTCTATAACCTCATCCACTGCAAATGTGACCTTATCTCCAATCATTTCCTTATCGCTCCATTTCCTGATGGCATCAGCGCCTATAAAATTCCGAGCAAAATCATTGACCATTGCATCGCTGGAAAAACAGTGTATAAATGCATTGCCGTCATGGTCATTAGTTGCTTTGATGAAAGCCTTGACTACTACAGGTAATTCAATTTGTTTTGACATGATTATGTTATTTTAAGGATCATTAAGTATACATCAAAAATAATCACGGCTTATGTAGCTAAACGTTCAATCTTAATAGTTAGAAGTTCATATTTCTTTCCTGATATTCTCTGGGCGTTACACCATATTGTTGTTTAAACGCCTGGGTGAAACTAGCATGGCTTTTATACCCAACTTTGGTATATATTGAACCCGAGCTATTGCGTGACTCTTTCAATAAATCACCTGCAAGTTTCATCTTTTTATCGAAAAGCCATTTCTGAGGGGATGTGCCGTAAATCCGGGCGAACTTTCTCTTAAACGACGATAGGCTTGTATTGCACAAAAATGCGAGCTCTTCTACCGTCACATCGCTTGCAACATTATTTTCTGCAACCATTTTTATCTGCATGTCTTCATCATTGTTCACAACAATAGTTAGAGACAGCAACATTGATGCATTCGTGTTTAGAAGATACAACAGAAGTTCTTCCAATTTCAACTGATTGAATTCGGATGAAAAAAACGACGGGGATTGCAGCATTATCTGAAGCGAATGAATGTAATTGCTTATAAAACGATCTTGTTTGTATGTCAGATAAGGCTTTCTATTTGTGTTTTTCACTTCAATATCCTTAATCTTGTTTTGATACTTGATGAGAAAATTGGCAAAAACCTGATCTGTAAAGTAAATTACAACGTTGCTAAATAAGCCATCTATTGGCAATACTTCGGATATTAAGCAATTCCCTTTTGAAAGTATCATGAATTCACCTGCCTCCAAAATCTTTGTATCCTGGATATCTATAAATTTTCTTTGCCCACTAAGCAATATGTCAACCATATTCTGATGAAGGATACTTTTATGCTTTTGTGTATTGTGTGACGACTGATAAGAGCGAATAATAACCGGACTATTGCGTTCCTCAACAGTCGAAAAATCGTTTGGCAGGTTATAAATTTTCATTGCTTCGGGTATTTTTAATTATCTGCAATACGTCAATTGATACAAGATACAAATGACTGAGTTTATGTGCCCCAAAGAGATATACACAGTTCCACGGAGCGGGATGTTTCACGGGCGTTGCTAGTGCCAAGCTGAGCAGCAATGGACATTCGCAGACCAGAATGGGATCGTCCCTTCGTGAAGACATTTTAATTTCACCTTAGATGAATAATGGTTAAATAGTACATTTGACAAGACAATTATTACTATTACACCATGTCTTTTCAAGCATATCTTGACAATATACAGGCTAAGACGGGCAAGACACCCGACGACTTTAAAGCTATTGCAACACAGAAGGGCTTTCTCCACAACGGGAAATTAGTAGAAGGCATCAAAGCGGGGCAAATAATAGCATGGCTCAAGGAGGATTTTGACTTAGGTCATGGACACGCAATGGCCATTTATGCACTATTTACCGGAAAAAAATCATGATACTTTGATAGGGGGTATTTACTAAAAATGACCATGGCTCCCACTGGTTGAAGCATCCGCTTCTCCCCTACACCCGGAAGCGGACGCTTCAGAAAACAAAATCACATCAATAACTGCACATTTATTGGCCCCTGTGTTCCTCCACTGTAATCATGAGCACTGCTGTACTTCCAATGTTGCGGTTCGCAAACAAAGCCAGCCGCAACAGGATTGTTGTGTATATAATTTAAACGTTGTAAAAACATCTCCTCGGTTACAAGCTGTATAGGATGGTTATCCTGTATCCAGAATTGAAAATCATAATTGTTACTATTGCGCATTCCTGCACGCTTAAACATAGGCATCATCCATTCTTTCCGGCTTTCGTAATTGCTCTGTTCTATTTCTAGCCGTATTTGTCTTGAAGTGTGGCTTTTCAAATCCCTGATAATATCTTCAAGTCTATTACCATTCGTGCCTATTATCATATGCACGTGGCTTGTCATAATAACATAGGCACCTACTAACAACCCTTTGTTTTGCTGGCAATATTTTACACTGTCTATAAATATCTGCCTGTAGCTTTCGCGAATGAATACATCTACCCAATTTACCGCGGTAAAGGTTACAAAGTAAAAATCTGACTGATCGCGGATGCGATATTTAAGGCCCATGAATTACTATTTCTGTGTGGGGTGAAAATATTATTTTTTTCGGAAGCGGACGCTTCCTGGTGTGGGGACGAAGCGGACGCTTCGACCAGTACAGTCTTCGACCAGTACAATTCAACCAATACAAGTCCTTTTGACCCGTACATTTAACCAGTTTAACCAGTGCCCTATGGCTTTTCTGTCTCACCCTCTTCCTCATCGGGATGAAAGTACGACCACACAACGGCTGCTTTAGACTGACCGATCTCTTTTGTTAATTCCCTTTCTGTGAGAGTGCGGATGTTTTTTACAGAACGGAATGCTTTAAGTAATTGCGTGGCTGTTTTTTCGCCGATGCCTGCTATGTCTTCCAGTCCGGTTTTTATGGTGCCTTTGCTGCGGGTATCGCGGTGGAAGGTGATGCCGAAGCGGTGCACTTCATCGCGTATGCGGCGGATAAGCAGGTGTGGACGGCTATCGAATGGTAATTGCAGGGGTTCTGAATCGCCCGGGAAGAAAATAGACTCTTCGCGTTTGGCAAGCCCTATGATGGTCATACGCCCGGTGAGTTCCAGCTTCTGTATGCTATCTAAAGCAGCCCCCAATTGCCCTTTGCCGCCATCAATGATCACGAGCTTTGGCAGTGGCTGATCTTCCTCTACAAGGCGCTTATACCGCCTGTAAACAATCTCTGCCATAGATGCAAAGTCGTTGATGCCTTCAACCGTTTTTATATGGAAGTGCCGGTAGTCTTTTTTAGAGGGTACGCCATTCTTAAAGCATACCATTGCAGCCACAGGGTAAGAGCCCTGAAAATTGGAGTTATCAAAGCACTCAATATGATCGGGTATGACACCGAGGCTTAGGGCATCGCGCATTTCTTCCAATACCTTCCAGGTTTGGTCGGCAGTGCCTTTGCCTACCATTAGGGTGTCTTTGCGGCGCACCTCTTCTTTAAATACTTCTGCGTTCTTTATACTGAGCTCGAGCAATTGCTTTTTATCGCCGGCCTTGGGCACAGTTACTTTTACATTGGGGTCGGTAACGTCTATCTCAAACGGGGCTATCACTTCCATGGCATTGCTCTGGAAGGTTTCGCGCAGGTTATCCAATGCCAGCGCCAGCACATCGGCCTCCAGCTCGTCGAGCTTCTTGGTGATCTGTATAGTTTTGGCGTATATAATAGTGCCCTTGCTTACCATCATGTAGTTGATGAAGAAATTGTTTTCATCGGACAACATGGATATAACATCAGCATTGCCCAGGTGAGCATTGACAATGGTGCTCTTACTCTGGTAGGTAAGCAAGGAGTCTATTTTCTTCTTTATTACTTCTGCTTTTTCAAAGTGCATTTCGGTGGCATGGCGCTGCATTTCCCCTTTCAGGTACTTGATCACTTCACCAATGTTCCCCTTCAGTACATGGCGCACCTGCTGCATATTTTCGCGGTAGTCCTCTTCGGTTTGCAGCCCTTCGCACGGGCCTTTGCAATTGCCCAGATGGTACTCCAGGCACACTTTAAATTTGCCTTTGGCAATGTTTTGAGGAGTCAATGCCAGGTTGCAGGTACGCAGTGGTATATTTTGCTTTACAATATCGAGCAGTTCACGCACACGGCCCAGCCCGGTAAATGGCCCCAGGTATTCGGAGCCATCCCTTATTACCCTGCGGGTAAGGAATACCCTTGAAAAGGGTTCTTTTTTTATAACTATGTATGGATAAGACTTATCGTCTTTAAGATCGATATTGAAGCGGGGCTGGTAATGCTTAATGAGTGAATTCTCGAGCAGAAACGCATCGTGCTCTGAATTAGTGACCGTGAAGTCTATGGTAGCTATGATGCTGACCAGCTTACGCGTCTTGTAGTTATCAACCGTTTTGTTGAAGTAAGAACTTACGCGTTTGCGCAGGTCTTTTGCCTTGCCCACATACAGCAGCTCGTTGTGCAGATCGTAATACTTATAACAGCCGGGGCTGTGAGGTATAGACAACGCTACTTTGCTAAATTCCTCTTTCGTCATCGCCAATGCAAAAATAGTGAACTTACATGAAGCGGTACTCTACCACTATATCTTTTGCTTTACCCAAAGCGCTTTTTTCAAAATGCTGGATCTGTATCACCTTTTCAGGGTTATACAGCAACTTTTGGGTTTCTTCTGTATAAGATGAACGTTTTTGAGTTTCGATGTATATGCTGCGTATCTTATTGTTCAACTGGTCAGCCGATATCATTAATTTCTGCGTAAACAGTTCCGGATCTTTGGCTTCATACAAGAAGTTGCGTGTTGCCGTCAAATCGTCCTCGAAAAGAGTGAATTTATACTTCCCTAAGTATTTATATTGGCCAATGTCTGCCTCAAAAAATGTTTTTAATATATAGCCCCAATCTACAGTATTGATGCTTTCAACATCAGAGTCCTTTACCCCGTTGACAGTAGTTGTTCTTACAAATGAGAAGGGGTACCCATGGTAGGTATGCAACTGATCGGCAGTGAACTGGCGCAATGAAAAATAAGTGCCCTTAGAAGAATCGATCTTTTCGGCAGGTGTATTTTCATTTATTTTTTTATGGCACGCGGAAAACATTAACGCAACGCCAGCAATGAGTCCTATAACGAGTATTTTATTTCGCACAGGATAAAATTAAGAAAGTAGCGCTATTCCTACCTAATTAATTCAGAGAAGGATCTAAAGGCATATTTGCCATGTACTCATAATCTTTACCCAGCAACTTTATTGCCTTTTGCCATACCTGTTTGGGGTTGGTATCGAACAACCATTCTGATGCATTATCTGATATCATCCAGGATCCTTCTTCCAGTTCTTTTTCTAACTGGCCGGGTACCCAGCCGGCATAGCCCAGGAACAATTGTACATCGTTAGGGTTATAGTTGCCAGATGCAAGTATTTCGCGCAGTGCATCGTAGGAACCGCCCCAGTATATGCCTTTGCACACTTCTGTGCCGCCAAGTACCAAGGGTAGCCTATGCAGCATTTGCATGGTATCTATCTGCACAGGGCCACCCTGGCGTATAGTAATATCTGTAGCTTCAAAATCGGGCACCAGCTCATTTAGTATAAAGTCTGTTACCTGGTTCAGAATAAAGCCTATATCTCCTTCTTTATTATGGTCGGCAAGTAATATTACCGAACGCGAGAAATTTGGATCAGACAAAAAGGGTTCAGCAATCAACAGTTTTCCAGTCCCGGGAGTTAGTTCATTTTTCGGTTGTTTCAGGTCTATGAAATTCATATTGCTTGGTATTTGATGATTCTAAAAGTGGTTCTTAAAAATCTGTGCCCCGGTATGTTAATCGCTGGTATTGCGTAATGTCGTTAGCCATTTGCACTACAAAATAAAGCAATTGATTGCTAATGATAGCAATGACATACAGTATCTTTAAGGTATGAAAAGAATATTGCTGCCTTTATTTATTCTTATAAATATTTTTTGTTTTGCCCGCGGTAAAGAAACGGGCAACAACCACTCGCTCATCTGGCGCATAAGCTGCAAGGAACTCCCCCACGCTTCTTACCTGTTTGGCACCATGCACGTAATATGCAGCGATAAATATCTTTGGACACCCCCTATGGCCGCCTGCCTGGACAGCAGCAGCGTAGTATGCCTGGAAATGAACCTTAACGACCCTAACGTAATGACCAAAGTGGCCACGGCAATGATCAACACTAATGGAGCAACACTGGACGCGTTTTTTACCAGCCAGCAGTACAGCCAACTTAAAAAGTATGTAAAAGATAGCCTGGGTATGAATATGGACCTGCTGAGCCACATGAACCTTGTGGGGCTGGGAACAATGCTTTCGCTGGGTGGTACATCCGGCTGTAAAGAACAGGTATCGTACGAGGAGAAGCTAATGAGTGCCGCTAATGATGCCCACAAAGAAATAGCCGGACTGGAAGAGCCCGAAGAGCAAATTGCATTACTGAATAAAATACCTACAGATAGCCTTGTACGCGATATTATGGACATAATAACGGGAAAGGAAAGTGGTACAGGTGATTATGATAAACTGGTAGCCGCATACACAACGCAAGACCTGCCCGCACTCTACGACATGATGAAGGATGAAAATACGGACATTGGCGACCTGAATGCCTTCCTTGACGAACGGAATGAAAAATGGATAAGCAGAATGGCTGGTACGATGAAGCAACAACCGGTATTCTTTGCAGTAGGTGCAGGCCACCTGTGGGGACCTAATGGCGTCATTTCCCTTTTAAAAAAGGCTGGCTATATGGTAACGCCTGTATTGCAAGCTAACTAGTCTATAAGCTCTAAAATAGTAGAAAGGGTATTGCTGGTAAGGGGTTTATTTAAAAATTGTTTTACTGATGTGTGGTAGCGCACGCGGGATATATCATTCTCGTTAATGGATGAGGAAAGCACGTAAATGATATAGTTATCACGTATGGGTTGTGGCAGTTTTTCAAAAGCTTCAATGAATTCAAATCCGTTCATTATTGGCATTTGTATATCCACCAGCATCACAGTTTTCAGGTTGTTGTCTGGTCCGTTGTTGCCTGTTATATATTCCAGGGCCTCTGGAGCCATAATAAACGATTTTACTACTGCTCCACGTCCTGTATTACGGATGATCTTTTCCGCAATAAAACAATCCAGCTTACTATCATCTATAACTATAAAATTTAAATTCCCAGGTGTCATACTTATTTGCTTGGAATAATTACTTTAAAAGTAGTGCCTTCATTGAGCGTTGATGTAACAAATATTTCACCGTTAAGTTTGGTAAGCGCATCTTTAACGTTATAGAGTCCAAAACCAGAGCCAATCTCGCTGGATGTTGCCCGAAAGAACATCTTGAAAATATCATTAACATATTCATTTTGGATGCCTATTCCATTATCCCGTACTATCAATTCTACATTGCCTTTATGAACTGTAATATTAAGATCAACAATTTTACCCACTATATCGTGCCTCTGAAATTTAAAGGCATTGGCCACTAAATTATTCAAAATAATCTTAAGAAACACAGCATCTGACCTAAATGGGTCATTTTGTACCACGTTTACAGTAAAATTAATATGTTCCAGCTTTCCTGCAATGCCATAAAGATCGTAAAGATCAGAGACCATTTCTTTAAAATTGATCTCAGATATTTGCAACTGTCCCCTCTTCAAGCTATAGTATTCGTGGATACTTTTAATGAAATCGTCCAGTTTCTGAACCGATTTTTCCATCATACCCAACGTATCTTTTATCTCGGAGATATTATCTGAATTTTTTGAAATATCTATAGCCCCCAAAAGGCTCATTAATGGGCCACGCATGTCGTGGGTAACACTGTATGCAAATTTATCTAGTTCAAGATAGGCCTTTTCCAATTCTTCATTTTTCAATGTGAGTAAGGAATTGGCAATATAAAATTTATTAGACTCTTCTATGGCCGACTTTACATCAGTATCGGTCCACGGCTTTTTAATGTAGCGGAATATATTTCCCTTGTTTATAGAGTCAATAACCGATTCAATATCTGTATATCCAGTTATCAATACCCTTATAGGCAAAGGATGCTGGCTGCGTATCTGCTCAAAAAACTGTACTCCTGTTTGTGTAGGCATGCGCTGATCGCATAAAATAACACGTATATCCGGATGCTTTTCAAGCATAACCATTGCATCAGCCGTATCACTTGCTATCATC
>JABDEZ010000057.1 GCA_013286835.1 Bacteroidota bacterium | reverse complement strand
GATCGCCCGCCGTTTCAACTGCTTTGCCCGATTTTGCAATTACATTCGCACGCAATGCCCTATCCATACCCGAAATGCCAATGGCAGATAATAAACCACCAATAGTAGTAGGTATAAGACATACGAATAGTGATATATATGCAGAGATCGGTATTGGCGTTTTAGCATAAAGTGCAAAAGGATAGAGGGTAATACATACAATGATAAATACCAGCGTAAAGCCTGCAAGCAGTATCGTGAGGGCAATTTCGTTTGGTGTCTTTTGCCTCGATGCCCCTTCTACCAAAGCTATCATCTTGTCCAGGAAGCTTTCGCCTGGTTCTGTAGTTACCTTTACTATTATTTTATCAGACAATACTTTTGTTCCACCTGTTACAGACGATTTATCACCACCAGCTTCACGAATTACAGGCGCAGATTCCCCTGTAATAGCAGACTCATCTATTGTCGCTATACCTTCAATGATCTCCCCATCGGTAGGTATAATATCCCCTGTTTCGCAGATAAACATGTCGCCTTTTACTAACTGTGAAGACGCAACAACCTGTGTTTCGCTGGCAAATATTTCTCCGGGTACTATTAGTTTTTTTGCTGGGGTCTCCTCACGTGTTTTTCTTAATGAGGCAGCTTGTGCTTTACCTCTTGCCTCGGCCAGCGCTTCTGCAAAATTGGCAAACAGTAATGTAACCAGCAGGATAAGAAATATAATGAAGTTGTATGCAAACGATCCTTGGCTGCGTTCTCCTGATAGTATCCAGGCGCATACAAACATCATCACCATTGTTCCTATTTCAACTGTAAACATTACCGGGTTGCGGTACTGGTATTTTGGATTCAGCTTGATAAAAGACTGTTTAATAGCTTCAGCTACCAGGTCTTTTTTAAACAAGCTTTCTTTGTTATCTGCTTTCATTATCTAATTTTTTAGAGCTGTAGTGTTGATTTTTTAATGCATTTTTAGCCATTCTGCAATTGGTCCCAGGGCAAGGGCAGGAAAGAAGGCCAGAGCTGCTATGATCACCTTTACGGCAAATACCAGCATACCAAATGTTCCTGTATCCGTTTTAAGCGTTCCGCTGCTTATAGGTATGAATTTCTTTTGTGCCAATATACCGGCTATAGCTACAGGGCCTATTATGGGCAAGAATCTTGAGAAGAGCAGCACAATACCTGCACTTATATTCCAGAACGGGTTATTATCTGCCAACCCCTCAAAGCCACTCCCGTTATTTGCCGAGCATGAAGTGTATTGGTACAGCATTTCGCTAAACCCATGGTAAGAGGGATTGTTCAACCAGCCGCTTGCATTATGTTTCCCCGCGGCATCTGCAAACCACCAACCCATATTGGTATCATGCGCCGTCAGGTAGCTGGCAACAGCAGTTCCTACAAGGATCAGGAATGGATGGAACAAGGCGATGATCATGGCGATCTTCATTTCCTTCGCTTCTATTTTCTTACCCAAAAACTCAGGGGTGCGTCCAACCATTAACCCACCTATGAATACTGCAAGTATCACATAAATAAAGAAGTTGAGAAACCCCACTCCAACACCACCATAAAACGAATTGATCATCATCCCCAGCAACATATTCATACCTGAAACAGGCATGAAACTGTCATGCATGCCATTTACAGAACCGGTTGAGATAACTGTTGTTGCTATACTCCAGAAGGCCGATGCAGTAGCTCCAAAACGCACTTCCTTTCCCTCCATATTACCACCAGGTTGCGAAATACCCATATGGGCAATATTGGGGTTACCTTGTACTTCAGTGCAGATGGCAGGCACCACAAGTATCAGGAACCCTATAGTCATCACACTCCAGAATACCCATGCCAATCTCTTTTTATTGGTATAAAACCCAAATGCAAATACCATGGCAAACGGTATCAGTATCTGCGCTACCATCTGTACAATATTCGATAGGTAGTTAGGATTTTCAAGTGGGTGGGCCGAGTTGGCACCATAAAATCCGCCTCCATTAGTACCCACATGTTTTATAGCTACAAATGCTGCTACTGGCCCGCGGCTCACATGCATGGTATCTCCTTGCATTGTGGTCAGTGTATCCATTCCTTTAAAGGTCATGGGTGTACCTTCAAACACGTGGATTGCAGCTACAAGTATGCAAACGGGTAGTAAAATACGTGTACAGCTCTTTAAAAAGTAATTATAGAAATTGCCTAATTGCTCTGTAGTCCTGTCTCTAAGTGCATTGAAGACCACGGCAGCAGCAGCCATCCCTGTACCGGCAGACACAAATTGCAGGAACATCAAACCATATACCTGCGTAAAATAAGATACCCCCGTTTCACCGCTATAGTCCTGCAGATTACAGTTCACCAAAAAGGATATGGCTGTGTTCCATGCCAGGTCAGGTGTCATATTGGGGTTATGATCTGGGTTCATAGGCAACCAGCTTTGGTTCAACAGGCAAAACATGGCCCAGAAGAACCAGATAAGATTGATTGTCAACAGCACGGTCAAGTGCTGCTTCCAGTTCATTTCCCTCGTTGGGTCAATGCGGGATATTCTAAAAAATAGTTTTTCTATCGGGTTAAAAATACCGTCTGTCCACGTGTGCTGCCCGGCATATACCTTGGCAATGTATCTGCCAAGGGGTACTGCTAATAATAACGTTGCAATAAACATTACAACTACTCCTAAAATTTGAGGCTCCATGTAAATGTGTTTTAGAATTTTTCAGGTTTAACTAATACATAGACCATATAGACAAAAGTCAATACTGCTATAATGAACAGTGCTATCATAAAATGTTTTTTGTGCAGTCAGTCTTATTGTCTGCTTGCTTTTGAAAAAAAGTAATTGATCTTATACGTTTTATTCTGTTTATCGTAACTGCTTATATTTCCATTGTATTGGTCAAGCAGATCTATGAATTTTTCATTGCCTGTGTAAACAGTTTTTAAGTTGTCCAATGTTAATCGCTCAATTTTGCCATCTGCAGTACTGCTGAAGTAGTAAGTATTCACTACTATAAAGCCCTTGCTTTGTGCAATATTATTTTGATGTATGTAGATGTAGATATTGCCTGCTTCAGCAAGCTGGTATTCCATATTGTTATAAAACCTATACACATCATTATTGCTGTCTATAAAGCCATACAGATCACTTTTTCTCAAGATTTGCTTCCCCTCTTTCGTTACAACTGTTACGGTTGGCACGTTCCAGAAAAAATGATGTATCCGTATTTTAGTTTCACTCTGAGGGGCGCCCTCTGTATAGGTGATTTTATTATTTTGATAGTCGGCCGCAGTCATGAATATGCCAACGGGAGTTTTGCCATAACTATCTTTTAGCAAAACAGTGAATATGAAGATCATGATCAGGAGTTTCTTGTTCATGTGTTTTACGTTTGCCAGGCTAGATTTTTTCAAACCAGTCTATTGATTTAAATAGTAGCCAAAAACCTACTAATGTGCCTGCTATTAATACAATTGTTACAATCATCGGTTTCGATTTTTTTTGAATTTTAGCAACCTTTATGGATCTGTGTGATGTAAATAGTGTACAAAGACATGGGCAGCAATGCCAGTACGGTTGGCTTTTCAGGACTGCATGTTTGAAAGATGTTGGTAAACGAATAGACAAATACATTCTGCACTGCATTTTTTACCACAGCATTACCTTTGTTATACAGCTTGTCTGCTATTTTAAAGCAACGCTTTACCACCTTATAGTCATGCGCCTGGATGTTTTTGCGGGTAAAGGCAGTAAGCATATCCATTTGCTTGTAGGCATTATTATCTGCCTCTATTTTCAGGTCTTGTGCTATCTCAGGCAACGCTTCCTTCAGGTACATGGGCACCTCAAATTGGTTGATCATTTTACAGGGTGTTTGCCCAGTATATGCCAACCATGTACCAAAGTGTTAAAGAAAGCAGAAAAAACATGTAAACCCTTTGTAGCAGCGGGGTACGGATAAATTATCCTTCAGGATGGGTGTGACTTATCCTTCTCAAAATGAGAAAGCTTATATCAAAACAAGGTGGTTAGAAGTTATATTTGGTATTCTTCTATCTTTCGGTAAAGCGTAGCTAAACCTATATTCAGTAGTTTGGCAGCTTCAGTTTTATTGCCTTTGGTATGTCCCAGCACCATTTTAATATGTATTCGCTCCATATCGCTCAGCTGGAAGGTGGAGCTGCTTTCCGCAATAGCGCTTGTAAATTGCAGCTCATAGGGTAGGCTGCTGGTCGTAAGCATAGTGGTGTCTTCAAGTATCACAGCCCGTTCTATCACATTTTTAAGTTCTCTTATGTTTCCGGGCCATGTATAGTTCATCAAAAGGGCAAGCGTATCTTTTTCAATGCCCTTTATTTGCTTATTCGTCCTTGCATTAAAAACCTCCAGGAAGTGGGTCGCTAATGACGGAATATCTGTCTTCCGTTCCCGCAACATAGGCAGTTGTATAGAAAACACTGCTATACGGTAATAAAGATCGCTCCTAAATATTCCTTCTTGTATTTCTTTCTGAAGGTCTCGGTTGGTCGCAGCTATCAATCGCACCTGTGCGCTGCGTTGTATGGTATCGCCAACCCTGTAGTAGGTGCCATTTTCAAGAAATCGCAATAGTTTGGGTTGCAGTTCCAGTGGCATTTCACCAATCTCATCCAGGAACAATGTTCCTCCTTTTGCTTCCTCAACCAGTCCCTTCTTGTCTTTTGCTGCACCTGTAAAAGCTCCCGCAACATGTCCGAACAACTCACTTTCCATTATGTCCTTACTCAATGCACTGCAATTGAGTGCTACAAACGCGTGGCTGTTTTGCGGACTATAATTATGTATGGCCTGTGCAAATACCTCCTTACCTGTTCCTGTTGGGCCTGTAAGCAAAACTGGTGTTTGCGATGTTGCTACTTTTTTGGCTAGGTTCACAGAGGTAGCCAATAGAGGGCTTGTGCCTATTATTTTATCAAAATCGCCTTTCAGCGCTACTTGCTCTTCAAGTTTATTTATTTTCCTTACTAGTGCTAGTTTCTCAGCGGCCCTGCTTATGAGTGGTATGATCCTGTCATTATCATCACCCTTTACTATATAGTCAAAAGCGCCGTTCTTCATGGCCTGTACACCATCAGGTATGTTGCCATATGCGGTAAGCAATATTATTTCTACAGCGGGGTATTGTTTTTTTACCGTGCTTACAAACTCTACACCGCTGCCGTCAGGTAGCTTTACATCGCACAAAACAATGCAGATGCCGCCCTTGGCAAGCATCTTCAACCCTGCGCTTAAGGAATTGGCTTCCTGCACCTCGTATCCTTCAAGGGATATGATACGCTTCAGTAATCCCCTTAGTTTATCTTCATCATCTATGATAAGTATGTTGGTGCTATCGGCCATTACGTTTGATTGGAATGCAAAAGTACAATAGCTTCAATCTATTTTCACTTTAATTAGTGCTATCGCCAAAATGGAGAATAATTTCAGTATCGCCTGCATATAACAACTTAAAAACTCTATTGTAGTAACTCTTGAGTTTGTCAGCTTTACTAAAAGCAGTTCACATCTAATCAAATAACTCGTCTCCAATTTCTAGTAAGCCATTATCCCGGAAGTCGACCATATTACCCTTCCTTGTTTTGGTGTTGCCTTTTATTTCAATAATCTTTTTATCGGGAAGTATAACTCTTATTCCAACAGAATATTTATTTAATTCAGAGAAATAGGTGTCGTAGATTACATATCGGATATGGTTACTATCAAAATATACATAATTCAAATCCATGCCAGTATTTGCAACCCCACCTCCTCTCAGGTAAAATGAGTATTTAAATTTTCCCCAGCTATCTCTTGTTTTGGTTGGAAACTCCATCTCTACCTTCTCTTTGCTCCCAAAACGATAAATTATATACGCATCCAACTTGTCTTTTGCCAACACCATTTTTTTGCCAGTATTACTTTCAAATGAGAAAATGATTTTCTCATTCTGTAAAACATATTTTGCCTGAGCCATCATGGAAATTGGCAGTAATAGTAAAAGGATTAATCTTATCATAAGATAGGTATATTGAAAGTCTTAGCTTGCGCCCATTATTTGTGATACCTATTGGTTCCCAAACTCTCGATGTTTCTCTTGCCAAACAAACATAAAAAAAAGCAACCATTTTCATGATTGCTTTTCTACGGAATAGGAGGACAGGAATAGAATTGTCTTGATTATTTCTTTTATTGAATAGCTCAGAAGCGCTATTAAAAATCACGTGACATAACTTCAGATTTTTTGCGTTTTAGCACTTTATGATAGTGTTTAGCAAAATTTACAGCTATCCCAACAGTAAAGCCAACATTACTATATGGCTGTGCAAATGCCTCTTGATATTCCCCATTAGCACTTGTAGTAGCATTCTTATTGTAATATATTGTTTTAACCCCACCCGTTAAAAGGGCTATATTGTAGCTACGGCCGTTTTCACTGAAACCCACGAGGTCCGACTCTTTTCGCGATATGGATAAATACTGCAGGTTCACCTCTGCCCATAAAGCAAAATTGCTGGTGCACTTATATTTAATACCTGTTGCACCTGCAAACCCCAGCGAAAACGAATTTTTGTCTTTCCAGTAGTTGTCATCTACTTGCCCTGTGTTGTAAGAGTAAATATTATGGCGTTCAATACTGGTACTCACAGGTAATAGCAATCCCATACGCATATACCCTGTTATCTTGTTACCAGATGTTTGCATAACCATAGCGGGCATGAATGTGATGGACGCATTGGCTTGCCGTGTTATAGATAAGTTGGCGGGGGTATTATTTGAGGTAATGCCTATTTCATCAATGGTGTACTTGGTACGGACTAATAAAATATCTGCATTCAGTTCAACACCAATATTTTTTGAAAACATATACCCTCCGCCTATCATTTCGTGGAAACCCGACGAAAAGGATGCATTTTTTATCTGGTAGCCGGTTGCCGAGGAGCCCACAACTATAGTGCCGTTAAGTACATTGCCCAATTGATCTTTTGTTGATCCCGGCATCGGCAGGGCATAACCAATACCTTCTTTAATGTAAAATCCTTGGGCTTTCAGTTGGGTAGTAGTAGTGGTAATAACTAATGATGTAAGGAGCAGTGCTGCCTTTCTGTGTAGAGAGAACATGAAATAAGTGGGTATTTATAGTGAACTATTTACTTAAACAAAAATCCCTTCTGAAATGAATCAGAAGGGACTGTGTAGCGAGGACAGGGATCGAACCTATGACCTTCGGGTTATGAGCCCGACGAGCTACCGCTGCTCTACCTCGCGCTGTTGGGAGTGCAAATATAGAGGGTTCATAATTACTAACCAAACTATTTCTTTTAGTTTCTGTAAATAACTGCTTATTGCCCAATGCATAGTAATTTTGCATTCAATGCCAGACAACTTTAAATCAGGTTTCGTAAATATATTCGGCGCGCCCAACGCTGGTAAGTCCACTTTGCTCAATGCCTTACTAGGCGAGAAGCTCGTCATCACATCTGCAAAAGTGCAAACCACGCGTCATCGCATATTAGGTATCCTTAACGATCCTTACTATCAGATCATTTTTTCTGATACCCCGGGTATCATAGAACCCAAGTACAAACTGCACGAGAAAATGATGCGCCAGGTAAAGAGCGCTCTTGAAGATGCTGACGTAGCTATACTGATGCATGATATTACACAGCCTGCTGAAGAATTTGAAGCCATAACAGCTATGTTGAAGCTGAAGGTGCCCACCATACTATTGTTGAACAAGACCGATCTGGTAAAGGATAAAGAAGAAGTAGCTGCTACTGTAGCCAAGTTCAAAGAAAAGTACCCCAAGTGGGATGTGGTGGCTGTATCTGCGCAAAAAAAGTTGAATATTGATAAGATACTGGCGTTCATATTAAAACACCTGCCGGTAGCACCGCCATATTATCCTGATGATCATATTTCTGATCGTACCGAGCGCTTCTTTGTAAGTGAACTGATACGTGGGCAGATATATAATATATACCACGAGGAGATTCCATATCATGCTGCAGTTATTATCCAATCTTTTGAAGAGAAGACAACACTTACCGTAATAAAAGCAGAGATCATTGTGACCCGCGAAACCCAGAAGGTAATACTGATAGGCAGTGGTGGCAGCATGATAAAGCAATTAGGCATAGCTGCCCGTAAAGACATAGAAGACTTTCTGGGAGTAAAGGTGCACCTGGAGCTGTTTGTGAAAGTGCGGGATAAGTGGCGCGACAACGAAAACTACCTGCGTGAATATGGATATAATCTGTGAGGATAAAGCCATAATACAACCATTAAATGAAGATTGGTACGGGAAAAGGGTAGCAGCAATAGATATGTTGCGGCTCGATTTGGTGCATCCTGTCATATCAGGCAATAAATGGTACAAGTTAAAACGCAATCTGCAGGCCGCAAAAGATAATGGGGCCACACAGGTGCTTACTTTCGGTGGTGCTTACTCCAATCATTTGATTGCTACTGCTGCCGCAGCACAACTAAATAATATACAAGCCATAGGCATAGTACGTGGCTTGTATGCACAAAATACCCCCTTACTAACCTTACAGACCTGTAAGGATATGGGGATGCAACTGGCGTATATATCCACCGCCGATTACAGCAGGAAAACAGAACCCGGATTTCAGCGGGAACTTTTGGCTAAGTATGGCGATAGTTTTATTATCCCAGAAGGCGGAGCTAATGATGAAGGCCGCCTGGGGGCCGGCGACATGGCTTTATTGATACCCGGCCGTTACACACATGTTTGCATTTCAGTGGGTACAGGCACTTCATTTATCGGTTTGCGGAATGCCTTGCCTCCTTCAACTACAGTGCTTGGTTTTGCTCCCTTTAAAGGTAATAATGATTTTAGCAGTGTCATTGTTCCTCATCTCAACAACAAAACAAATGAAAACTGGCACATATACAACAACTGGCATTTTGGTGGGTTTGGTAAGTGCAACGATATATTGTTGCACTTTATGAATGGATTCTATCAACAGAATGCTATCCCATTGGATATGGTGTACAATGCTAAAATGATGTATGGCATTAAAGAAATGGCAACAAATGGTTTCTTTACACCCAATGCACGTATTCTGTGCGTCCATTCAGGGGGGCTGCAAGGCAATAGTTCAGTGCAAGATCATCTTGACTTTTAGTATTGCGTTAATATAAACTTGTGCGGCTGGCGTAGTTATTTTGTTGTTACGATAGTACTGTTAAATTGTTTTAAATTTGTTGCCTTATCAACATGGAGAATAAAAAAACGAATCACCTCACGCTATATATAGTGCTTGCTTTAGTATTAGGTGTTTGTGTGGGCGTGATACTGAACACCAGGTACGTACAACATGAGAACCTTGTTATAGCTAGCTTGGAACGGCAGTTGCAAGATACAAGGCTACAAATGCATGGCATTGCAGATACTACAGGGGCTGTTTATAAAACTTTACATAAGCACATCTCGGATCTCGACTGTCTGAAAGACAATGCCAGTGCCGATAGGGATAAAAAACTGGAACCATTTTCCCTGATAGCCGATCTTTTCCTGCGTCTTATAAAAATGATCATTGCACCTATAGTGTTTACTACACTGGCGGTAGGGGTGGCCAAAATAGGCGATAGCAAAGCCATAGGTCGTATTGGCGCTCGCACGTTGGTTTGGTTTTCATGTGGGTCTTTTCTGAGTTTATTACTAGGCATGGGGCTGGTCAATTTTTTTCAGCCCGGCTCGGCTATGCATCTGCCGGTCCCCGATGTGACAAGCAGTTCACCTTTGCCCGTGGTTAGCATGACCGCCCGCGATTTTCTCTATCATATGTTCCCCACCAGCATTTTCGATGCTATGGCGCGTAATGAGATATTACAGGTAGTTGTCTTTGCTTTGTTCTTTGGGTTTGCCACCGCGTCCATAGGCAAGCGGGGTATAGCTGTTACCAGGGCGTTAGATGCTATTTCACACGTCATTCTTAAAATGACCATGATCATCATGCGCTTTGCACCTATCGCCGTATTCGGTGCTATCACTGTCGTCATAGCAAAGCAGGGTATTGGCATTCTGCAAACATATTCATTGTTCATTGGTGAGTTTTATTTGGGCCTGTTCCTTTTGTTGGGTATTTTATTGTTGGTATGCTACTTTATCATAGGTCGCCGTGTACGCAGTTTGCTCAGCCATATCAGGCAGCCTACATTATTGGCTTTTAGTACCAATAGCAGTGAGGCTGCATTCCCGTCTCTTATTTTACAGTTAGAGCGTTTTGGTTGTCACGAGCGTATAGTAAGTTTTGTGTTACCGCTTGGCTACTCCTTCAACCTGGCTGGGTCTATGATGTACATGGCCTTTGCATCTTTATTCCTGGCGCAGTGCTATGGTATGCATCTGGATATGGGTACACAGTTTAGTATGCTCATGGTGTTATTGCTTACCAGCAAGGGCATAGCTGGTGTGCCGCGTGCGTCATTAGTTATTGTTGCAGGCACGCTTGCTACATTTAAAATCCCCGAAGCGGGCCTCGCCCTTCTGCTCGGTATCGATCCCATAATGGACATGGGTAGGACCGCAGCCAACGTTGTGGGCAACAGCATTGCTACTGTTGTGGTCAACAAATGGGAAAAGCCGTAGGGCACTTTGACCATTATTTAATAAGGAATTTGCTATGTGTAAACGCCGTGTTTATAGTATTTTCCTTATTTTCACCCTTTCTAAGAACAATTTATGATACACGAATTTTTAGACCTCTTCAAGAACCTCACGAACGAAGTCTGGATAAATAGTCATGGTGGGTTATACATAGTAATGTTTGTGCTTTTTGCTGAAACAGGTCTTTTTGTTGGTTTCTTTCTTCCCGGCGATTCTCTTTTGTTTGTAAGTGGTATGATCATTTCTCGCTCAAATGTGCCGTTTGAAAATCCTGTTGTCAACCTTATCTATTGGATTTTATTAATGACGGTAGCAGGGGTACTGGGTAATATGGTTGGCTACTGGTTTGGCAATAAATCGGGCCATATGCTGTTTCAGAAAAAAGATACTTTCTTATTCAAGCAAAAACATCTGCACCAGGCACACGATTTTTACGAGCGCAAAGGTGGCACAGCCATTATACTGGCCCGCTTTCTGCCTATTGTGCGCACTTTTGCTCCAATAGTTGCAGGCGTTGTAGATATGAACTACAAGAAGTTTTTTTCATACAATGTTATCGGTTGCGTACTATGGGTAGGCGGTGTGCTTACCATTGGCTTCATGTTGGGTGGTAATGAGTGGGTACGGACCAACCTGGACAAGGTGATCTATGCACTTATTTTAGTAACCACAGCTCCCGTACTGTTGAAAATGATATTCGGTAAAAAGCCGGTAGCGGCAGACGGTCAACCCAATAACTGATTTCCATGACTCAAAGTCAGAATAAAACTATTGCCCTGCTCAGCATTCCGGTACTGGTGGCTTCGTTGGGTT
The DNA here is from genome assembly GCA_013286835.1 of Bacteroidota bacterium. Classification (GTDB taxonomy): domain Bacteria; phylum Bacteroidota; class Bacteroidia; order Chitinophagales; family Chitinophagaceae; genus JABDEZ01. The sequence goes on along the minus strand of JABDEZ010000057.1, from coordinate 6,274 downwards.
ACTTTGTAGATATATACGATCTTTTATTGTTCAGCATTATCAGGGTCAAAAGTCTCAAAAGCTTGGGGCTGGATGCTGTGCAACTGGATGTAAGTGGCAAGTCTATCATCAGTATCCAGATGATAGGGTTGCTTATAGGTGGCATTATCTGGGGTGTTATAGGCGATAAGAAGGGCAGGCTCAGTGTATTGTTTGGCTCCATATTGTTATACTCTCTGGCCAATATCGCCAATGGTTTCGTACAAACAGTCAATCAATATAGCCTTTGCCGTTTCATAGCAGGTATAGGCCTGGCTGGCGAATTAGGTGCAGGTATTACACTTGTAAGTGAGCTGGTTACCAAAGAAAAACGTGGTGTTGCTACTTCTATAGTGGCAGGTATTGGTCTTACTGGTGCTGTTGTTGCTTACTTTATTTCCCAAACTTTCGATTGGCGTGTTTGCTACTACATAGGTGGGGGCTTGGGGTTATTGTTATTGCTATTGCGTGTTACCGTGTTTGAATCAGGTATGTTTAAAACCATACAGCATGCCAATGTAAAGAAGGGTAATTTCTTTATGTTCTTTACCAATTGGAAACGGTTCAAAAAATATTTCCTGAGTATCCTTATTGGTCTGCCCACATGGTATGTAATTGGTATCCTCATTACATTCTCTAAAGAATTTGGTGAGCGTTTTGGTATAAAGGGCGCTGTTGATTCTGGCAGGGCAGTAATGTATGCTTATGTGGCTATTTCTGTAGGCGACCTCCTTGCCGGCTTTCTCAGCAAAGAGCTCCGGAGCAGGAAGCGTGCCCTGTATATATTCTACGCGATCACCGTATTGGGTATAATACTCTTCTTTACACAACAAAATGGTACGCTGGATGGCATGTATTTGATATGCGCGCTAATGGGTTTTGGTACCGGTTTCTGGGCATTGTTTGTCACTATGGCTGCCGAGCATTTCGGTACCAACCTCCGGGCAACATCTGCTACTACAGTTCCCAACATGGTGCGGGGGTCTCTGCCATTGCTCATTATGTTGTTCACCAGTTTAAAGCCCGGTTTCGGGTATATCAATGCTGCAGCTATAACAGGTATAATAGTAATGTCCATTAGCTTTGTCGCGCTTGTCTTTACCGAAGAAACATACGGTAAAGACCTCGATTTTTTAGAAGAGTAACCAGTATTTCCACTCACTGTTAAAGGAATAAGTGATGCATATTTTTGATGATCTTACCTACTATTCTTATCCTGCTTTCATGCAGCTTATGGAAAAGTTGGTTGCCGATGGTTTATTTACTGGCGATGTAAAAGGGGATGACTTTATATTCTGGACCAAACTTTCCTTACAGCGCCTTCAGCGTTGGGAAAAAACAATCGCAATAAGTGAGGAATCTATTGCTGAAGCAAAAAAGGCCCAACCACAAATATGGTGGGTCATTACCGAATCATGGTGCGGAGATGCAGCACAGACCTTACCTGTTATGGTAAAAATGGCCGAAGCTTCAGGTGGTAATATCGAGCTCCGGCTCATATTGCGCGATACCAATCCTCAAATAATGGATAAGTACCTTACCAACGGCGGGCGCAGTATCCCCATACTCATAGCAGTCAGCAACGCTACAGGCGAAGAATTATTTCATTGGGGTCCGCGTCCTGCCATCCCGCAGGCTATGATGATGAATTGGCGTAGAAATAATAATGGCCAGTCCTTCCTCGATATAGAAAAAGAAATACATGGCTGGTATGCCAAAGACAAAGGTGTCACTTTTCAGGCAGAGATATTAAGGCTGATGAGAAGCGTACTCATAAGTCAGGGCTAATTATAGCTTTACGATCTTCTGTGTACAGATTTTGTTGGTGCCGTTCATGGCTTGTATATAATACATCCCTTTAGACAGCCAGCTTACATCAATATCAAGCTCCTTCAAGTCCCATTTATATGTCCCTAGCTTTTGCCCAAGGGTATTATATAAAACAACAGTAGAGCCATAAGTTACATTAAAATTGTTGCTGACAATATGTAAAGTGTGAGTTGCAGGGTTAGGATAAACATTGATCTCATTGCAAGATGAGCTAGTGTCTTGCAACAAGGGTATATTCGTTATTGCTTCTCGATAAAAGTATAGCTGGTCTGGTGCAGAAAAACTATCTGTTTGGCTATTTACCACATATGAATGTGAACCTGTGATGACGACATTGTTGTTATCAATTGATATTGCTGCACCATAGGTAAAAGGCATTCCCACATTCTTTTTCCGTAGTATGTTTTGGTATAAATCCATCTGCATAAATAAAACAGGTTTCAGGTTGCTACTATCAAGGTCAAAGTTTTCCGCTAAAGTCCATATTTTATTGTCGTCGGTCACCTTTATATCGCTGAATAATTTGGACGAGGCTAGTGATATTAACTCGCCTTCCTTTGACAAGATCGCAGTTGCATAATATGGATTATTATTATACACGGAATAATTTAAGACATAGTAATTTTTGTTAAAGGCAATTTTCCAACATAAAATTTCAGAGCCTTGCATAGCTTGAGGCAATGGGATAGCTTTGATCAATACCCCTGATGTATCATAAACATGTACATCGTAATTGTCGTACGTGATATAGTTATTTGCAAAAGAATCATAAGTGAAATTATAATTGCTAACACTAAGAGAGTCTGCAATGGTCATGCTGACACTGCCAAATGAAGGGTCTCTTTTATTGATAGTCGTTTTGTAATTATCATCACTGTATATAAATGTAAAAGGTGACGTCCCTGCATTACAAGTGGTATAGTCTAAAAAGAATTTTCCACAGTCAGTATCTTCATCAAATATTCTATTGGTAACTATATCGCCTTTTCCGTTCACTACTAACATTGCATTACGGTAAGTTGGAGCATAAGAAACGCCAGAGAGGCTCGTGTCGATGGTACACAGACGATTTCCCATATAAACGTTATAAGGAATAGCTAGGTTGCCGTTCCAAATAAACATTTGTTGTGGACTTTCAGGGAAAGGGCCATCTGAATTAATGCCGGCAATAAACGATGTTGGGTATAAGTACTGCCAGGAAATGTTGTTGTCCTTATCTATTTTTAATACGGAGCTCCCATGAATAAAAGTACCTTCAATAAGAAAACCCGGTCCTTGATAAAAATCGGATACGGTTGAAAGCACATAAACATTGCCCTCCTTATCTACAATGTGAGTAATGTTGTCTAATGATTTAGTACTATCACTATATGGTATAGTAAATTCAACCTGGGCCTGTACACATAAGCGAATACAGCATAAACAAAACAGCAGTAGTCCTTTTTTCATTAAATATGTGGTGGCTTTATAGGCGTTAAAAATACGTTCATTAATCTAACTTACTAAAACCTTCCCTCTATCAAGACGCTCATTACAGTCGTAAATCCTAACAGTCGTCCACATTTAACAATAACATCAATGCCCTCATTGCACAATCATATCGTGCTTTAAAATACTTTTGGGTAATTTTTCAAAAAATATCCTGCAATGAGTATCCTGCACAGGCACGAACATAAAGACGAGAATTATAGAGACGTAGTACTAATAGGGGCTGGTATCATGAGCGCCACATTGGGTATGTTCATCAAGCAACTGCAACCCGACTGGAAGATAGATATCTTCGAAACGCTCGATGCTGTAGCTCTCGAAAGTTCTGATGCCTGGAACAATGCCGGCACCGGGCATTCTGCCTTATGCGAACTCAACTACACGCCGCAGAAACCAGATGGATCTGTGGACATATCCAAAGCATTGCATATTACTGAGTCGTTCGAAATGAGTAGGCAATTCTGGGCCTGGCTGGTACAACAGGGTATTATTCCCGATCCATCCGACTTTATAAATAGCATACCGCACATGAGTTTTGTTTGGGGCGATATTAACACCGATTATCTGCGCACACGTTACGAAGCTATGAAGCAACACCACTTCTATAGCGCTATGCAGTTCTCCGAAAGTTTCGATCAGCTGCAGGCATGGATGCCCCTGGTAATGGAAGGCCGGGACAAGGAACAAAAAGTTGCCGCTAACTATATAGACATTGGTACCGATGTAAACTTTGGCGCCCTCACACGCATCTACTTCAATTACCTGAAACACCAGGAACATACCCATCTCTACCTGCACCACGATGTGCATGATCTGCATCGCGAAAAAGACGGGCACTGGCGGGTATCTGTAACAAACAGCGTTACAGGCGGCAAAAAAGAATTACATGCTGGCTTCGTGTTCATCGGTGCTGGCGGTGGCTCGCTGCCGTTGCTCGAAAAGTCGCATATACCAGAGGGTAAGGGGTTTGGTGGTTTCCCTGTAAGTGGGCAATGGCTGCGCTGCACAAATGAAGAGGTTATAGCGCGCCACCATGCTAAAGTATATGGTAAGGCTGCTGTTGGTAGCCCGCCAATGTCTGTGCCACACCTGGATACCCGTGTCATCAATGGCGTGACCGAACTGTTGTTTGGGCCATTTGCAGGCTTCTCAACTAAGTTTCTGAAAGAAGGTTCCCTGTTAGACCTGCCTATGTCGCTACGGTTGAGTAACGTAGTGCCCATGGTATCTGCAGGATTGCACAACATACCACTCACAAAATACCTCATAGACCAGGTAAGATTGTCACAAGAAGATCGTATCAATGAACTCCGCGAGTATTTCCCCGAAGCAAAGGATGATGACTGGGAACTTAAAGTAGCAGGTCAGCGTGTACAAGTGATAAAGAAAGACGAAAAAGAGGGTGGGGTGCTTGAATTTGGTACGGAGGTAGTAAGCAGCGCCGATGGCAGTATAGCAGCACTTCTGGGTGCGTCTCCGGGTGCATCTACTGCCGTATCTATTATGCTCGGTCTGTTACAAAAGTGCTTTAAAGAAAAAATGGCTACTACAGAATGGCAGAACAAACTGAAAGAAATGATACCCTCATATGGCCATGACCTGTCAAAAGATCCCGCACTTACCGCACAAGTTAGGGCCCACACTGCTGAAGTATTGGGTATAAAATAGGCGGTTTAAAAAAGCGGAATTGTTTTATTGCTCTTTATGTATGGGGAGGTTACTATGAAGTAGTGTCGTTTAGCTGGGTACAACAGTAGCACTGCTGCCTGCTCAAAGCTACGTCGGCAGCAGCGGTAATCGCTGCCGACTGCCTTTTTTTGTTACTTTTTTTGGCATCAAAAAAAGTAAAGAAAATGAAGGTTGGTTTTTTTAAGTACCACAAAAATAAGTGCGAAGCAGATAAATTAACAAACGTTACCGCCCCAAAACATAAAATTGTCAGATAGTAGAATTATTTTAGCACCACATTTCAAAATAAATCATCCACGCAAGGAAGGCTACCCCTGTGAGTAAATACTTATTGGTAAGGATACGCAAAGCTTTTTTCATAGCAACTTGCTTATTATTATTTACCAAATTTAAGCGTTTTGTTTGGGAAGAAAGCACTTGTGCCCAGTTCTTCTTCAATACGCAGCAACTGGTTGTATTTTGCCATACGATCGCTACGGCTGGCAGAGCCTGTTTTTATTTGGCCGCAGTTGAGTGCAACAGCAAGATCAGCAATGGTGCTATCTTCTGTTTCGCCGCTACGGTGACTCATGATAGTGTTGTACTGGTGCTGCTGCGCCATGCTCACTGCATCGATGGTTTCAGACAGGGTACCTATCTGGTTTACTTTTACCAGCAGGCCGTTTGCTACGCCTTTGTTGATACCTTTTTCAAGACGGTTCACATTGGTTACGAACAGATCATCGCCTACCAGTTGTATTTTATCCCCCAGCTTTTCAGTCATTAATTTCCAACCAGCCCAATCGTCTTCGGCCATACCATCTTCGATGCTGACGATAGGGTATTTTTTGCACCAGCCTACCCAATAGTCCACCAGTTCTTCGCTGGACATTATGCGGCCATCGCTTTTATGAAAATGATATTTTTTATCCTTGTCGTTATACAACTCACTATTAGCAGCATCCATAGCAATTGCTACATCGCTACCCGGTTTGTATCCTGCTTTTTCGATAGCTTTCAATACTGTTTCAATAGCTTCCTCATTGCTCTGGATGTTTGGTGCAAAACCACCTTCATCGCCTACATTGGTAGAGAAGCCTTTATCTTTCAATACCGTTTTCAACGTATGGAATATCTCTACCCCCCAACGCAAGCCTTCGCTGAACGAAGAAGCGCCGATAGGCATTACCATGAACTCCTGAAAATCTATTTTATTATCTGCATGTGCACCCCCATTTAAGATGTTCATCATAGGCATAGGTAACGTACG
>JABDEZ010000056.1:2531-18049 GCA_013286835.1 Bacteroidota bacterium | reverse complement strand
TGTGCTGCGCCTGATAATGGACAGCCTGCGGTATTGGATCACCGAGATGCACATAGACGGTTTTAGATTTGACCTGGCGGCTACGCTTGCACGTGAAAGTCATTCGGTAGATAAGCACAGTTCATTTTTTGATATTATTAACCAGGATCCATTCATATCGCAGGTGAAGCTGATTGCTGAACCCTGGGATGTGGGTGAGGATGGCTACCAGGTAGGTAACTTCCCACCCGGGTGGACAGAATGGAATGGCAAGTATCGTGATACTATGCGCGATTTCTGGCGAGGCGAAGAGGTACCTGTTTCTGAGTTCGCGCTCAGGTTTATGGGCTCCCCCGACCTTTATAAAATAGAGAACAGGCGACCCACCGCCAGCATTAACTTTATAACTGCACATGACGGTTTTACACTTACCGACCTGGTATCGTACAACGACAAACATAATAATGCAAATGGCGAACAAAACAAGGACGGTGAAAGCTATAACAGGAGCTGGAACTGTGGTGTAGAAGGGCCAACCAATAATGCAGCCGTAAACAACCTGCGTAATAAGCAGAAACGAAACTTGCTGGCTACATTATTTTTATCGCAAGGAGTACCGATGTTGCTGGCCGGCGATGAAGCTGGACGCACCCAAAGAGGCAACAACAATGCCTATAACCAGGATAATGAAATTTCGTGGTTCAACTGGGCTGAAGTTGATAGGGAGCTGTTTGATTTTACTTCAACACTTATTCATTTAAGGGATGTACATCCGGTTTTCTCGAGGCGTGGCTGGTTTGTTGATAGTATAGTGCAGGGACAGGGCAGGGGCATTAGCTGGTTTATGGCCGACGGGCATGAGTTTGCAGACCTGCACTGGAACGATGTGAACCGAACATTTGCCGTATTCCTGAATGGTTATGCCATACACCTTCCCGGCCCTAAAGGCGAAATGGTAGTTGATGATAGCTTCTATGTGATCTTTAATGCCGACATCAGTAACACAGATTTTATAATGCCACTGATGTTGGGTGACGGTTGGGTAAAAATAATAGATACGGCTATTTCTGGGGCTAAGCAAGAGGTAAATGCTGGAGACCTGGTGCACACTGCTGGGAGGAGTGTGGTGATACTAAAACAGGCAGTTGAAAAGCATATTTAATCTAATTTCAAACCTATATTTACGCAAGATTTACTGAATGAGTTCACGCAATAATCAATTGCAGCCTGACATGGATACGTTGCAGCCTGTGGTGTCACCTGCTAAATTATATACGGTAATAATAGCTGCTGCAGCGGGTACACTGATTGAGTGGTACGATCTGTTCTTGGCTATTATACTGGCGCCGGTACTTGCAGAAAATTTGTTTCCGAAGAGTGATGTGAAATTCCTGGAGACGCTTGCTGTTGTGGTATCTTCTTATCTTATTCGCCCTGTGGGGTCGTTGATATTTGGGTCTATAGGCGATAAGTCGGGTCGTAAAAAATCTTTTCTTGTATCGTTGTTGCTGATGGGTGGCGCAACCTTTCTTGTGGGGTGCATACCGGTTTATGCCGCTGTGGGGTGGGTAGCGCCAGTATTACTGCTCATCTTTAGGCTGGCACAGGGTATGGCTATTAGTGGAGAATATGCGGGTGCGACCATTTATGTGGCAGAACATGCGCCTGCGGGTAAGCGTGGGTTTTATACAGGTTTCATACAAAGTACAGTGCCATTTGGTTTGCTGGTGTGCCTTAGTGTTGTATTTGCTACACGTGCCCTTATGACGCCGATGCATTTTATAGCTTATGGTTGGCGCATACCCTTTCTGTTTAGTGCTGTGTTGGTTTTTGTAAGTTTTATAGCACGGAAAAAACTGGGTGAGAGCCCTGTATATACACAGTTGAAAAATGATGGGGAAACGTCTGTATCACCCATTCGCGAAGCATTTAAAACACCTGGCAATGCCAACCGTATGTTGCGTGCTATTTTGGGTGGTTGTGCGGCACAGGCAACTATTATGCAAACTACGCAATTTGTGGTGCTCTTCTTTCTGCAACGTGCGGTATTTTTGTCGCCTAATACAGCGATATTTATTCTTGCACTTGCCATACTGTTATCGGGTCCGTTGTTCCAGTACTTTGCCGCGCTTAGCGACAAGGTTGGGCGTAAGCGGGTGATGCTGACCGGGCTTATTGCCAGCGCTATACTGATACCTGTGGTGTTTTATCTTTTCGTACAAATAGCTAATCCTACAGGGCTAAAGGAAGTACATGATATAAGTAATTATGCAGTTGCACAGCTTGTAGCGCTGACACTATTGATCAATGTGGCCAGTGCAATGGTGTATGGCCCCATCGGGGCTTTTATGTTGGAGCTGTTCCCTACTAAGATACGTTATACCAGTATGGGTTTTGCTTACAATGTAGGCAATGGGGTTATTGGTGGTTCTACCACTCTTATAGCAGAACTGCTGAAAAAAACATTGGTAGTAGGTGTTGTGTTTGCTCCGTTTGTCGGGCTGTTATATCCCCTGGTTATCATTGCTATTGCCATTGTAGTAAATGCTACTATGGTGCCAGAGACGTATAAGAATGAGTTGACGGAGTAGGTAATAAATTTGATATTGTTTTCCTGGTATTACTTATTTGCGAGAACCTTCATTTCTTTTGGTCGGCCAAAAGAAAGAAGCAAAGAAAAGGCCGCCCCTCTGCCAATCGCTCCGCGGGCGTAGGGGTTAGCTCTGCTGCGTGTTGCGTATTTGGTTCCTTGATTGGGGGCCACTAGTTTTTGCAGGCGATGAAGAATCGCTGCAAAAAAGGTGGCAGAATATGGGTTCAGCTTTTTACATGAAGCTTAGTACGTCATTTACTTTATGGTGTCTAACCTATTGGGAATAGTATCAGTACCTGTTTTTAAAGGCTAAACAATATTTTATTTCGAACACATTTTACAAATAACTTAACCACCATTTTTTATGGGTAGCCTTTATATGCATGAACCAGCGGCAAGGATAGTAAAGGAGTGCTATAGCTATGGCCCAGAACAGGTACACATATTGCAAAGGCAGCCCGGTATTCTTTAATGCTAGTGAGGTAGTGGGGAAATATGATTGTACAATAAAACCAGCAAGTATAGCCATGCCATGCAGCACATATAGGTGCAGTACGTAGTAGAACATAGGTACGCGACCATACACGGTAAAGAACCTGCCTGCACGGTTATTCATATGTTCCAACAGGGGCACAAGTGTTATAGCGGGACCAATGGTCATGAGGAGGTAGAGTAATGATGGTGGGTATTTCTCGCACTTAATAAAGGAAAGTATAGTATTTGTTGTGGTGTCGTACACCTGCCACGGGTGTGGGTCGCCATATATATTGATGAAGCGGAGCGCGATGAACAATACTATAGCTGCAATGCCGGTGCTATACAAATATTTGTTACGCTGGTGTTCTGGTTTTTTTAGCAAGGAGCCAAAACAATAACCTATAGCCATAACTCCAGGCCATGGTATAATAGGGTAGAAAACATTAAAATCGTTTTTATTGCCGTAGGGTATGTCGGTTTGTATGTGCAGGACATCCCATAGCCAAGCTTCGGGACCAAAACGTGCTGCCTGTATGCCATCGAGCAGGTTATGACCGAATATAATAATGAGCGCTATAGTGGCTATTGCAGGTAAGGGGAGATATACCAATGCAGAAAGGCATATCATGCTCCAGCCGATGGCCCATATAACCTGTACAAATAGATGGTGATATTCAAAATTGAAAGTCCAACCTACACGCACCAGGGTTAGTTCAAGGATGATGAGCCATATACCTCGTTTCAATAGCAGTAGTGAAGTCTCTTTTTTAGGCTTGCCACTGCTCATAGAGAGAAATGCACTTGTACCTGAAAGGAAAACAAATATAGGCGCGCAAAAGTGGGTGATCCAACGCGTAAAGAACAGTGCGGTACTTGCATGACCTATATCCAGCGGATCGCCATGAGAGCCTGAAAAGAAATCTCGTGTATGATCCAGCGCCATAATGATCATAACGATGCCGCGGAGGATATCAACAGATGCTATTCTTTTGCTTGCGGTAACCGACATGCTATAGTGTGTATATGATTTTTCATAACTAAGTTCGTAAAGAAAATACAAAGTGTTGGATAAATTGAATTTATGTATCATGTTTTTAGTATGCGTTGACCATGAAGCATCTTAGCTAATCCCGCATCTGCAAAAATGTATTGACCTATTGCTTGTTGCTGTTATCTTTGCGGCATGGAATTAAATGCGCTCACAGCGGTAAGCCCCATAGATGGCCGTTACCGTAGCCAGGTTGCACCGCTTGCAGCTTACTTTTCAGAATTTGGATTGATAAAATACCGTGTACAGGTAGAAGTGGAATACTTTCTGTTCCTGGCCGAGCATAAAATATTTGAGCTGCCTGCTCATGTGAAACCCGCCAAACTGAGGCAGATATACCAGGAGTTTACAGAAGAGGATGCACTCTGGATCAAAAAAACGGAACGCACTACCAATCACGATGTAAAGGCAGTGGAATATTTCCTTAAAGAAAAACTGGCAGCGCTAAACGCCGGTGAAAGTGTAGAGTGGATACATTTTGGTCTTACATCGCAAGATATAAATAATACTGCCATACCGTTGCTGTGGAAGGATGCAGTGGAGCAGCAATACCTGCCAGCTTTACAAAATCTCATCATCCAGCTGCGTAAAATGGCAAAGGAATGGAAAGATATAACCATACTGGCACGCACGCACGGGCAGCCAGCCAGCCCTACCCAACTGGGCAAGGAGTTTATGGTGTTTGTTGAACGGCTGGAAGGACAAGTAAAACTATTATCGCACATCCCATATGCTGCCAAGTTTGGCGGCGCTACAGGTAACTTTAACGCCCATCACGTAGCCTTCCCTAAAAAGGACTGGGTAAAGTTTGGGAATAAGTTTGTATCGCACCTGGGACTGGAACGTATGCAGTTTACTACGCAGATAGAACACTATGATAACATAGCTGCCCAGTTTGATGCACTGAAACGCATTAATACCATACTCATAGATTTTTGCAGGGATATCTGGACCTACATCAGTATGGAGTATTTTAAGCAGAAGGTAAAGGAAGGGGAAATCGGCTCATCGGCTATGCCGCATAAAGTGAACCCTATAGATTTTGAAAATGCTGAAGGTAACCTGGGTATTGCAAATGCACTATACGAGCACCTTTCTGCTAAACTCCCCATCAGCCGCCTGCAACGCGACCTTACAGACAGTACTGTGCTGAGGAACATTGGTGTGCCTATGGCCCACGGTTACCTGGCATTGCGCAGCATTGAAAAGGGAATTGGCAAACTGCTGCTGAACAAAAATAAGATGGATGAAGACCTGGAGCACAACTGGGCTGTGGTGGCAGAGGCCATACAAACCGTACTGCGCCGCGAAAATTATCCTAAACCATACGAGGCGCTAAAAGACCTTACACGTGGTAAGGCAGGTATAAATAAGGAGGACATACATACGTTTGTGGATGGTCTTAAAGTATCTGCAGCGGTGAAAAAAGAACTGAAAGCGATTACACCTCATAATTACGCAGGGGTCGATTTTGAATACTAATTCTTTTAGAAATTGCTGAAAGAACTGCCAGGTGCGTTATTGCAACAACTGCAAAGTGTTGATGGTTTTGATGAAGCTGCGTTTAAAGCAGCTCACCAGGAACCTGCAGTAACCTCTGTGCGGCTGCATCCTGTAAAAGGTGGTGATATGTATGGTCAGAATAAGGCCATACCATGGTGCCCGTCGGGACGCTATCTGCCCCAAAGACCTGTGTTTACAACAGATCCGGCCTATCATGCAGGGGCGTACTATGTGCAAGAGGCATCGTCCATGTTCCTGGACCATATGTTCAGGCAGGTGGTGGGTAATAAAACCGGGTTGCGTGTACTGGATCTATGTGCTGCACCCGGTGGTAAGAGCACATTGGTCGCGTCTCTGTTGGATAGAGATAGCCTTCTGGTGTCAAATGAAGTGATACGTCCGCGCTCTTCGATATTGGAGGAGAACATGATAAGGTGGGGATATAGTAACACATGGGTCACATCTAATGATCCCCGTGACTTTGGTAAAATACCCGGATATTTTGATGTGATAGTGGCTGATGTTCCCTGCAGTGGTTCGGGACTTTTTCGTAAAGATGAAAAAGCGCTGGATGAATGGAGCATAGAAAATGTAAACCTATGCAGTCAGCGACAACAGCGCATACTTGCCGATGTATGGCCCGCACTGAAACAAGACGGCATACTGATATATGCCACCTGCTCTTATTCGCCACAGGAAGATGAGGAGATACTGGACTGGCTTGCTGATGCATATGATGCAACAACTATTAAGGTGGATCTACCAGAAGACTGGGGCGTTGTTGCGGTGACCTCTAAAAAAAGGGAGATGCAAGGGTATCGTTTCTTCCCGGACAAGATACAGGGGGAAGGCTTTTTTATAGCAGCGATACAAAAAAAAGATGTGAGTAACCCCTTGCGTTATCCGCGCTTCAAAACTGCTAATAACAAGCAATTACAGCAACAAGCATCGTTCCTGTTGCAGCCGCAGGATTATTGTTTCCTGCAGACTGATAATTATACTATAGCAATTAATCCCAAGCACGAGGAAGACCTGCAGATACTACAAAAGACTTTGTATTTCCGCAAGGCAGGGATTGCTTTGGGAGAAGGTGCCGGGAAAGACTGGTTGCCTGCACATAATATTGCTTTGAGTATTGATGCTGCAAAAGATCTGGCACATTTTGAAGTAAACAAAGAACAAGCGCTGCACTACCTTAAAAAAGAAGAGATGGGTGTATTGCCTGATGGAAAAGGGTGGTATATGGTTACATACAATGGGTTGGGTTTGGGGTGGTTAAAAGCGCTGGGGAACAGGGCTAATAACTATTTACCAAAGAACTGGCGCATCCGTATGGAGATCACAGATTCTGATTGGGCATAATTGTTGTACTTTGACTAATTATAAACATGTATAAGATGTTTTCAAAGATTTTAGCTATCATTTTGCTATGTTGTATAACAACCAGCGCAGTGGCCCAAAATAAGGATACTCTCTTTGTTTCTTTCAGTGAAGGGAACTGGTTGGTGCCACACAAGATATTGCCGGGAGAAAACGTAGTTACTATTGCCCATGCCTTTCATGTACCTGCATCTACCCTTGCCGATATGAACGGGATTCCGGCTACTGCAACTACTTTAAATAAAAGCACAGTCAATATTCCTGTAGGCGATTACAATTTGCTTAAAAGTCATCCCGCAAAAACAGTGTCTGCACGTATGTTGTTTTACAGGTGTAAGAAGGGAGAAAATGTATTTCGTATTGCTACACGCTCGGGTGTAAGCCAGGATAATCTGACGCAATTAAACAACCTGCAGAACAATAATTTTTACGAAGGCCAGGTGTTACTGCTTGGTTGGGTTTTATATGACTCAACCCCTGTTGGGACTGTTTTGGGAGATAAGTATAGTACCCTTCCGTCAGATAGCGTATCAGCAGAGCAGCGGCTATATTTAACACAGACAGGGAATGAAGCAAATATAACTGAAGAAAAAGGTACAGCTGTTTTCTATGAAGCCATAGGCAGGGTAGGCGGCGCGTATTATGCATTTCATAATGGCACATCGCGTGGCACCATTATCAAAGTTTATAATCCGGGCAATGGTAAAACTATTTACGTAAAAGTGATGGGGCCATTACCTAATACCAAACAGTACTACAACGCAACAATAGGTATAAGCGGTACAGCTAAGGCTGCACTTGGAGTTACAGACTCGCGTACGTGGTGCGAACTGAAGTTTGCTGCTACAAACTAATGCCCTGAAATTATCCGATATTGCAGCTTGTTATTATGAAGATACTTGTCATACGCTTTTCCTCTATTGGCGATATTGTGCTTACTACTCCCGTAGTGCGTTGTCTGAAACAGCAAAAGCCCGGTACAGAAATACATTATCTAACCAAGGCGGTGTATAGTTCTATCCTGGCGCATAACCCCTATATTGATAAGCTGCACTATCTTGAAGATGACCTGGATAAAGTAGCAGAAGCGCTGAAAAAAGAGCATTTTGATTATGTGGTGGACCTGCACCATAACCTGCGCACATTAAGGATAAAAAGAGCGCTGAATGTAAAGAGCGTTTCTTATAACAAACTAAATATTGAAAAGTGGCTGCTGGTAAACTTTAAATGGCACACAATGCCCGACAAAAGCATTGTTGACCGCTACTTTGAAACAATTGCTCCACTTGAAGTTGTGAACGACGGTAAGGGATTGGATTATTTCCTGGAAGACAGTGTGGAGATCACCAATAAAGACATACCTATGAGCCATTGGAATGGCTATGTGGGTTGTGTGATTGGAGGGTCGTACAATACAAAGAAGTTGCCTGTTGAGCAATGGCACAAGCTATTCCAGGCTATGCCTTATCCCGTAATATTGCTGGGTGGCCCGGGAGATGTTGAAGAGGGTAAGCAAGTGGCTGCACTTGACCCAATAAGGATATACAATGCTTGTGGTAAATTTAACCTGGGGGAGTCTGCAAGGCTGGTGCAAATGGCACGCGTGATAGTAAGTAACGATACCGGCCTGATGCATATTGCAGCAGCTTACAAAAAGCCTGTTCTTTCTTTATGGGGTAATACTTCGCCTGAAATGGGAATGTTTCCCTACTATGGATACAATAATCTAAAGAGCAAGCCTGCGCCACAATCGCTTATTTTTGAGAATAAAAATCTAAGCTGCCACCCGTGCAGCAAGCTGGGTTATAACAAGTGCCCCAAAAAACATTTTAACTGCATGAATGGTTTGAATATGAATGAACTGGCGGAAGCTGTAAAAAATATCTGGAAAAGTCCCCAACTATAACTTAGTTATTTCATGTCTTCATTGTTGTTGCAAGTGTTTTAATTAACCCTGGTAAAACAATAAATACCTGACATGAAAAAATTTACAAAAGCCATCCTGGCTTGCATGACATTGCTATGCCTACTGCCCCTCAAAGCTAAAGGGAACCACTGCGCCGGCGCTGAAATTGAGTACGAATGGATAAGTGGTTCCACATACAGGTTGTACTATAAATTCTACCGTGCCTGCGAAACAAATTCACCAGCAGCACCTGCCGATGTAACCGTATGTTATCATAATCAGTGCAGCCCAAATCAATATTCAATTGTGTTGCAGCCATTAGTTGGTCTGCTGCCTCCTCCCAACCCCCGTGGATTAAGCCAGGGCGATGATATTTCGTATTTATGCCCGGGTCTGCTCTCCAGTTGTTCAGATCCAACCAGTGCACTGCCTGGCTACCAGATATTTTGGTACACGGGTGTAGTTACATTAGCCATGCAATGTAATTACTGGACGTTTGAGTGTACAAACTTTGCACGCAATACAGGTATTATGAATTTATTTAACCCTGGAGCTGATTATCTCTATGTATCAACTACATTTGATAACCTCGATGCCCAGGGTGATACTTCGCCCGATTTTTCTTCATTACCTGTTCCTTATACATGTATCAACCAGCCCTATACCTATAACAATGGCGCATTTGATCTAAACAATGACTCCCTCCATTTCGATATGATCAATCCTTTGACCGGAGGTTGTGGCGCAGGAGCTAACCCTGCCGCTATACCTTTTGTTTCGCCTTCAAACACGCCCCTGGACACAAACAATTATAACCTACTTAATAATCCATTGGTATGCGCATATACGTTCCAGTTTAATAACAATACCGGCTCTATGTATTTTATACCTACGCTGCAGCAAAAGGCTGTGCTGGCCGTGCGTGTTACTGAATACCGGAAAATTAATGGTGTGCCTACAAAAATAGGCACTATTGAACGTGACATACAAATGGTGATAGTACCCTGTAGTAATGAACAGCCTGTATTTAACGTACAGGCCAGCACCTTGTCTGGCGGTACTCTTGACCCTGCTACGGGAACAATCTTTGCATGTAGTCTTAATCCTGTGCATTTCTGCTATACAGCTAATAGTGCTAATCCTACATCGCTGCTTTTGGCATCAGATAATCACTCTACTGTTATCCCCGGAGCTACCGTAATATATTCAGGGCCTCCGGATTCATTGAAAGGATGTTTTACCTGGACACCACAACCTACAGATACAGGTGAAAAGGTGTTTACCATTCTTATAAAGGATTCATCATGTACTCCGTCATCTGGAGGTTATATACTGCAACAGGTATATACCATACCTATCTTTATATTCCCACAAACAGCGATATTGAATGATACTACAATATGCTCTGGCGATGCAGCGAACCTGCAGGCAGTAGGCGGCAGCGACTTTGTATGGGATGTACTTCCAGGTGGCTCACCGCTGAGCACATTGAGCTGTACCTCTTGCAGCAACCCTACAGCAAGGCCAACTGTTACCACCCAATATACTGTAACGGCCAACAGCGACTTGTACTGTAAGAATAAAGATACTGTGACGGTAACAGTGATACCATCTATAAAAGTAAGCTCTGTAGATACCACTACCTGTGTGAACAACTCATTGCAGCTGAATGTGAACATAGTTGCACCACCACCTGGTAATTTGTACACGGTTTCATGGTCACCGGCTACGTTCCTGAGCAACCCTAACATAGCTAACCCAATCATATCAAATGATACGGCCACTACCCAGTACATTGTAACAGTAGCCTCTACTACCTACGGTCATTGTACGGTGTTTGATACAATGAATGTAAAAGTGCTGAGAGGGTTTAAGTTACATAATAATGATACTGATATTTGTAAAGGATCATTTGTGCAGGTAAATGCAACCGGCAGTGCATATAACTACTCATGGATACCAACGCAAGGCGTGTCAGATCCTACATTTATAGCGCCCACTATCACCCCGGATACCTCTCGTCGTTATGTGCTAACTGCAAGCTACCCAGGTTGTCGCGATAGTGTTCAGTCATTCTACATATCAGTTCAGCCGGTACCTGTAGTAGTAGCTGGAGCAAACAAAACGATATGCAGCGGAGATACCGCACAGCTGCATGCGAGTGTAAGCCCGCCCTATGTATATTCATACCTGTGGACGCCAGATTCATCCTTGAATGTGGATTCCTCTATCAGTGTGATATTCTCAGGTCTGAATACAACAACGTTCCATTTCACAGCTACTACATCCGCAGGTTGTAAGGGTACAGACAGTCTTACCGTCAGGGTACTGAAACATTCGTTCCTTGTAGTGTCATCCGATACAGCAGTATGTCCACATGACAGTTTGAATATCCACGTAACGGGAGATTCACTGAAATCGTTCTACTGGAACCCTAATTATGCGATATCAGATACAACGAACCCTAACCCTAAGATATACCCTGTAGGTAATGTACGATACACGGTGTATGCCAGAGACAGCAGTAATTGCAGGGACACAGCGTCAGTGTATGTAACATTAAGGCCTGCAGCGGTGATATCGTTACCAGATTCAGTAACCCTGTATCCGGGAGATTCAGTACAACTGGATCCCCTGACCAACTGCTTATATTTTACATGGTTCCCGCCATTAGGTTTGGATAACTCAACAATATCTAACCCGACAGCTAAACCAGGGGTAAGCACAAGGTATAAGGTTACAGGTATAACAGAGTTTGGTTGTATAGCTATAGATTCGATTGATGTATTTGTAGCCCCGGATTCTTATATAGCGGTACCCAACGCTTTTGTGCCGGGAACAGGTGATAATGCCTTACTAAAGGTGCTTCATCTAGGGGATGCCACACTAAAAAGCTTCCGTATTTATAACAGATGGGGGGTAGAAATGTTCCATACTTCTGATATTGGCCAGGGCTGGGATGGTACGTATGGTGGCCAGCCGCAACCAATGGGTGTGTATGTATATACTGTAGAAGCCAAAACTATAAAAGGTAAAATAATAAATAAGCAAGGTAACGTGACCATGCTCCGCTAATTATAAAGTTCTGATTGGTTTATACAATGATAGTCCGGCATATTTGCGGGGCTATCTTTGTATATGATCTTAAGCGGCGATCCAGATGGTTGAATAGATATTACTGTCGGGCAAGTATATAGATAGTATGTAGGTATATTTTATTCTTCTTCTTGGTGTATGGCATTTATTTTGAAAAAAATCTGTGGTATTTTCCAGTAAGGCAGAGACGCATAAAATTGTAGGAGCAACATTTATATTTATATATGTAAATTGACGATATTTTTAATGTCATAAATACTGGTTTGGCAGAATAGTGAGGTTTATGAAACTATATTTTAAAGTACTATAAAAATAAGGGTACGGTATTTCACAACTTTGCCATGTATTGTCACAAAGATGGCCAACTGTCCCAAGCGGTTGAATATCTTGATAAAGCTATCAAGGCTGAGCCACACAATGCAGAGTTATATCAGATAGGGTAGATATCTACTTTCGAGATATATGGCAACGATTACACATGTAGCAAGGGCGCTATGATGATGCAGTAAATAACATTGCGAAATACCTGGAAGTTGATCCTGATAACGTGAAATGCAAAACTAGTTCGGACGAATGAAAATGTACCCAAGGAGGTAACTAAAGAAAATAGCATATTTATTAAGTAGGGTAATTATACGTATATTGAATAAAGTGTTTTATTGACTTCGACCTTGTGTTGGAGTAATACTGAAGTTATTTAACACAACATCATTTTTTTTTTATTTTTACCAAACCTTTTTATATCTTGTTAGTGTCTAGATTAGTACAGACGTTTATTTTGATTATTAATTTTTTGCTTTATTAACTATATTTGTTACAGTATAACTCTAAATAAGAATGAAGAAATTTACAAAAGCGCTATTGGTTTGCTTAACATTGTTAAGTTTGATGCCAACCACCAAGGTAAGAGCTTCGCATTGCGCGGGTGCCGAATTGCTTTACGAGTGGGTAAGCGATTCTACTTACCGGCTGTACTATAAGTTCTACCGCGATTGCGTGGGTATCCCTCAACCTGCTAGTGTAGTTGCATGCTATTATACTACTTGCAGCCCCAACCAGTTTTATTCTGTTACGTTAAACCCTGTTGTTGGTCTTTTACCACCTCCTAATCCTCGTGGGTTGAACAATGGTGATGACGTTTCGTATCTATGTCCGGGGCTGCAGTCAACCTGTACCGATCCCTCAAGTGCATTACCAGGTTACCAGGCATGGTGGTACACGGCAACGGTTACACTCCCCTCCAGGTGTGACCACTGGACATTTGAGGTGTCAAACAGTGCCCGTAACGCTGCCATTACCAATCTTTGTAATCCCAGCAGCCAATCTTTGTATGTATCTACGACGCTTGATAATCTAGATGCACAAGGTGATTCTTCTCCTAACTTCTCTACATTGCCGGTACCATATACGTGTATCAACGAGCCGTATACCTACAACAATGGAGCTTATGATGTGAACAATGACTCCCTCCATTTCGATATGATCAACCCTTTGACCGGAGGTTGTGGTGCCGGATCTAATCCTACTGCAATTGGTTTTGCTTACTCAAATCCTAACCCTGCACTTGCGTGCCCGCCGGGCGATACTGATAACTTTAATCTACTGAATAATCCATTAGCATGCGCATATACATTCCAGTTCAACAATAATACTGGTTCTATGTATTTCATACCTACTGAACAGCAGCGCGCCGTACTTGCAGTAAAGGTTACAGAATACCGCAAAATTAATGGTGTAGCTAAAAAAATAGGTACGGTAGAGCGTGATATACAAATGGTAATAGTGCCTTGTAGTAATGAGTTGCCTAATTTTAATATACAATCAAACACGCTGACCGGCGGTACACTTGACCCAGTTTCTGGGACTATTTTTGCCTGCAGTCTTAATCCGTTACATTTCTGCTATACTGCCAATAGTGCCAATCCAACTTCACTGCTTATAGCATCGGATAACCACGGTACTGTTATATCCGGAGCTAACGTAATATATTCAGGTCCTCCGGATTCATTGAAAGGTTGTTTTACATGGACACCACAACCCACAGATACCGGTGAAAAGGTTTACACCATACTTGTAAAAGATTCGTCATGTACGCCATCATCTGGAGGATATATATTGCAGCAGGTATATACTATACCGATCTTTATATTCCCACAAACAGCGATATTGAATGATACTACAATATGCTCTGGCGATGCAGCGAACCTGCAGGCAGTAGGCGGCAGCGACTTTGTATGGGATGTACTTCCAGGTGGCTCACCGCTGAGCACATTGAGCTGTACCTCTTGCAGCAACCCTACAGCAAGGCCAACTGTTACCACCCAATATACTGTAACGGCCAACAGCGACTTGTACTGTAAGAATAAAGATACTGTGACGGTAACAGTGATACCATCTATAAAAGTAAGCTCTGTAGATACCACTACCTGTGTGAACAACTCATTGCAGCTGAATGTGAACATAGTTGCACCACCACCTGGTAATTTGTACACGGTTTCATGGTCACCGGCTACGTTCCTGAGCAACCCTAACATAGCTAACCCAATCATATCAAATGATACGGCCACTACCCAGTACATTGTAACAGTAGCCTCTACTACCTACGGTCATTGTACGGTGTTTGATACAATGAATGTAAAAGTGCTGAGAGGGTTTAAGTTACATAATAATGATACTGATATTTGTAAAGGATCATTTGTGCAGGTAAATGCAACCGGCAGTGCATATAACTACTCATGGATACCAACGCAAGGCGTGTCAGATCCTACATTTATAGCGCCCACTATCACCCCGGATACCTCTCGTCGTTATGTGCTAACTGCAAGCTACCCAGGTTGTCGCGATAGTGTTCAGTCATTCTACATATCAGTTCAGCCGGTACCTGTAGTAGTAGCTGGAGCAAACAAAACGATATGCAGCGGAGATACCGCACAGCTGCATGCGAGTGTAAGCCCGCCCTATGTATATTCATACCTGTGGACGCCAGATTCATCCTTGAATGTGGATTCCTCTATCAGTGTGATATTCTCAGGTCTGAATACAACAACGTTCCATTTCACAGCTACTACATCCGCAGGTTGTAAGGGTACAGACAGTCTTACCGTCAGGGTACTGAAACATTCGTTCCTTGTAGTGTCATCCGATACAGCAGTATGTCCACATGACAGTTTGAATATCCACGTAACGGGAGATTCACTGAAATCGTTCTACTGGAACCCTAATTATGCGATATCAGATACAACGAACCCTAACCCTAAGATATACCCTGTAGGTAATGTACGATACACGGTGTATGCCAGAGACAGCAGTAATTGCAGGGACACAGCGTCAGTGTATGTAACATTAAGGCCTGCAGCGGTGATATCGTTACCAGATTCAGTAACCCTGTATCCGGGAGATTCAGTACAACTGGATCCCCTGACCAACTGCTTATATTTTACATGGTTCCCGCCATTAGGTTTGGATAACTCAACAATATCTAACCCGACAGCTAAACCAGGGGTAAGCACAAGGTATAAGGTTACAGGTATAACAGA
>JABDEZ010000056.1:0-2431 GCA_013286835.1 Bacteroidota bacterium | reverse complement strand
TGGTTCCCGCCATTAGGTTTGGATAACTCAACAATATCTAACCCGACAGCTAAACCAGGGGTAAGCACAAGGTATAAGGTTACAGGTATAACAGAATTTGGTTGCTCTACAGTGGATTCGATTGATGTGTTTGTAGCCCCGGATTCTTATATAGCTCTACCAAATGCTTTTGTACCGGGTACTGGTCCTAATTCTCAGCTGAAAGTATTACACTTGGGTAATGCAACGCTCACCAGCTTCCATATCTTTAACAGATGGGGTGTTGAGGTGTTCCAGAGCACAGACATAAACAAAGGCTGGGATGGTACATATGGTGGCCAGCCGCAACCAATGGGTGTATATGTATATACTGTAGAGGCTAAGACTTTCAAAGGAAAAATAATAACTAAGCAGGGTAATATAACACTGCTCCGCTAATTATAAAGTTCTGATTGGTTTATAAAAAGATAGTCCCGCACATGTGCGGGACTATCTTTTTATGGCAGGTTACTGATACTATAAGAGAAAGGAAAAGCGTATTTCCAAAACGAAATCCGGGTAGAAACTTGATATTAAACGCACGGAGATCCTGAATAAAGAAAAGCTGAAATTCCAGCCCTGAAATATCATGATAAGTATTTACCTACGATCGGTACGCGTCTGCCAATACCAAATGCCTTGGGTGATACTCGTATAATAGGGCAAAACTGATTTCTTTTATATTCACTGGTGTTTACCAACTTCAGAACCCTGTTCACTAAAGTAGCATCGTTGCCCATAGCTATGATCTCTTTGGGACCTTGCCTGCGTTCAATGTACTGGTATAGTATGCGGTCAAGTACTTCGTATGCCGGCAGGCTGTCGCTATCTTTTTGGCCAGGACGTAACTCGGCGCTGGGGGGCTTGGTTATGACGTTTTGAGGTATGACCTCTCCATTACGGTTCAAGTAGTTGGCCATTGCATATACTTGCATTTTATAAAGGTCACCCAATACACCAAGTCCGCCAGCCATATCCCCATACAATGTGCCGTAGCCTGTTGCCAGCTCACTTTTGTTCGAAGTATTGAGCAGTATAGAACCGAACTTATTGGACAGTGCCATTACCAGTGCTCCGCGTATGCGGGATTGAAGATTCTCCTCCGCAACGCTAAATGGAAGGTCTTTAAAAACAGGTTCAAGCGTTGTTGCAAAAGTTTCAAAGATGTCTTTTATAGGTAGTATATCGTAAGGGCTGTCCAGGTTTTGAGAAAGCCGTATGGCATCTGCCACTGAATGGTCTGTAGAAAACTGAGAAGGCATCAATAACGCCCTTACATTTTTGGCACCCAATGCTTCGCAGGCAAGTGCCAGTACAACAGCACTGTCTATACCACCAGAAGATGCTACAATAGCCTTGGTAAAGCCCATCTTGCTAAAGTAATCGCGTATGCCTGTTATGAGCGCCTTGTGTATGGCATCTGTGCCTAGATGAGCATCAAATATGCCAGGATTAGGATGAGCTTTAGATGTAATAGTAGTATTAGTTTGGCTTGGGGTAAAAGTGCCATCGTCATTAAATATTACATATTGTAACGCTTCTTCAAAATAAGGAAGGGTAGTTACAATATTCTCATTAGCGTCCATTACAACAGACCCGCCGTCAAAAACTATTTCGGTCTGGGAGCCGGTTGTATTGCAGTAGATAATGGGCAGATTGTATTTGCGTACATTTTCCATTACTATACTTCTTCTGCCATCAGCATGCAGATAATCGAATGGCGATGCGCTGAGGTTCACCATAAGGTCTGGTTTCAGGTCTATAAGCATATCCATGGGCGATATCCGGTATAGCGGGTTCTCACCTATATTCCAGATATCTTCACAAATAGTGACCGCTAATTTCTTGCCTTTAAAATCAAGTACATTCCATTGATATCCAGGTTCAAAATAACGGTACTCATCAAATATATCGTAAGTAGGTAGCAGGGTTTTGTGTATTAGTCCCTTTATCTCTTTTTCGTATAATAGATAAACACTGTTGAACAGGTCCTTGCCCCCTGCATTCGTATTGCGCGAAGGTGCACCTACCAGCACACCTATTGTATCAGCCTCTTGTTTTATTATATCTATAGCCTTGAGGCATTCCGCAATAAAATCTTCAAATTCAAGAAAATCGCGTGGTGGGTAACCACATATAGCCAGTTCTGAAAAAACAATAAGATCGCCGCCTTGTTCTTTTGCTCTTTTTATGTCTGCAATTATTTTGGCAGTGTTAGCCTCGAAGTTGCCGATATGATAGTTTTGCTGGGAAAGAAATATTTTCATGAGAATACCTTCTTAATAAGATTGCAAAGTTAACCAGCCATTCCCATTTCGTTAAAAGAAAAGACCCAGTCGTAAGGCAATATTATTTAACCTTACATAACCATCTGTGAAACTGCCCTTGTAACCAAGGTCATAATTTTTAGGGC
>JABDEZ010000055.1:154-18214 GCA_013286835.1 Bacteroidota bacterium | reverse complement strand
GAAACGCTTCAGGGCAAGATTTACGGGCAAAAGCAGCCCGGTGCATTTCTTCTGGGGAGGGTTTGATCTTGCAGTGACCCGTTTTTCTGGCCGGGAGGCACCCATGCATCCTGGTGGCATGCCCAATATGCCGCTAAAGGTAATGCAGGAAGCCTATTCGCATGAGGTATCCAGTGCAGGTTTCTGGCCCGGTAGTCCGGCATTCCCGCAACCTGTTTTCTATGCTTATTGCTACCCTACTCCCGATGCCTTTAGTCAGCAGCCAGTATTACCCAAAGAAGCTTTTTACAGCAATGAAATGGGCGAGTTTTTTCTTCCTTATGACGTTGTGAGACAATCAGAAAACCCGGAAGAAACATTGATGCAGTTTCTGCAATCTACTTATGAAGCTGCGGCAACCGTGGGAGGCTGGGATAGGGAAGCTTTGGATTTCACCTATTTTGAAGTGAATAATTAAAACACAAAAACAATATGAGGTCAAAGACCTTACATTGTTTTTGTTACCCTAATTTTTCAATGATGTTATCCATGTCATTTACTTCTCTAACTCCCGGGAAAACGTATTTAAAGCTATATCCCCATTTCTTAGCAGGCATGTAATTACTATTCTTATGACTTCTGACTATTATAGTTATTATTCTTTTACCATCTTTAGTACTTGTTGCTGACCAGCGGAAACAACATGCAATATATAGATACCGGAAGACAAGTTCCCGGGTACAGGCAAGGAAATGCGAGTATTCTGTTCCTGATAAAAAGTTTGCGTATTAGAAACTATTTTCTTTCCACTCAGGTCTGTAAGGATAAAATCAACATCACTCTTAAATACCGCATTTAGTATGAGGTGGATAGCTGTTGAAAAAGGGTTTTCTGCCAATACCCATGTTGGAGTTGTAAGTGTATTGTGCAATTCTGATACGCCTAATGCCTGTTGCAATGCTTTTCTAAAATCTGGCACTCCATATCCTATCTGGGGACCCGGAGTACTATAATGATCTGCACTCTGGCTTATTAACTTACGTATAGTATATGGAGAAGTATTATTACCCGCAGCTTGCCACAGGCATGCAGCCCAACCCGCCAATTGCGGTGTAGAAAAGGAGGTGCCATCTTGTTTACCAATTATCCCTCCAGGATAAAACATGGCCGCAGAAACGCCCAGCAAACAAACATCTGGCTTTACCTGCCCCGCAGCATTAGGTCCATAACCACTAAAAGCAGCACAAGTGCCATTCATGCTCACAGCCCCTACCGTTATAGCGCTGTCCGCGTCGCCGGGTGTTAATATATAATTACCCCAGCCTGGCACACCCGTGCCTTCATTTCCGGCCGACGCAACATATAGCATACCTTTTTTTGTAGCCATATTTGCTGCCCGTGCGGCTATTGTACTCTTACCATCAAAGTCAGTAGAAAAATGGAACCCCGAAAAAAAACAATCAGGATCATTAGCGGTGCCATCAAAGAGATCAAACCCAAGAGAAACAGAAATCACATCTGCTCCTATACTATCTGCCCGCTCTGTTGCGGCTACAAGATTATCCAGTAAAAGCGGCTCTTCGTTATCGTCTTGTGCAATATACAACGCATACTGTGCATGAGGGGCACTGCCTATATACCCGGTATCGCTACCTACGCCCCCCGGCATATTACCAGCCATAGTAGATAATGTTCCTAACCCATGCGGACTATAACCAAATACAAACCCTGTGTCTAAAACAAAGTTGTGGGTATCAACAAAACCACCTACCATTCTTACGCTGTCAAAGCCGGGATGCGTGTCTGCTTCCTGGAAGCCGGCATCAATAACAGCAATCAGCTCTCCTTCGCCCTTATAACCATTATCGTGCAGGTAATCGCCGTTTACCAATAAAGTTTGAATATATGCCTGTCCATATTCCCAGGAGTTGCCGGTGGTCTTTGCAAGTGACATTTGAAGCTGACCGCTGTTGGCTGAAGGGTGAGGCACTTTATTATGCAAACCATGAGTATAGCAACCTACCAACCTTACATCTGTAATATAAGATAGCGTACGCAATGGGGCTATTGCATTGGTATCTGTTACCAATACCACGCACATATTCAGCCATTTACTGGTTTCATGAAATACACCACCTGTTATGGTAAGTACACTATCAATATAAATTGGCGACACAGGTACGTCTGTACTATCGATAGCAATACCTTGTGCAACACGTCTGTTGAGTGCTCGTGCAGAAAGAAATGCAGAAGGATTAGCTATTGATGGACTACCTTTTTTGTCAGCAAAAGACACTTGGTATGCATACTGTTGGGCACTACCTGTTATACTTAATAATACCCCAATAAAAAACAGCAACAATCTTTGATAAGGCATGTGGCGAGGTTTCAATAAAATTACTGATAAATATATACTACAGCAAATAGATGGAACACATGTACATCAACAGAGAAAGTGACGAGAAAAATGAAAGCCTATTCTTTCACCATCTTTACCACCTGCTGCTGTGTGGAAGAAATAGCATGCAAGATGTAAATACCGGCAGGCAAACTACCTGGTACAGGCAATGAAATACGTGGATTCCAGCCCGGGTAGAAAGTTTTGGTTATGGAAATGATTTTCTTCCCGCTAAGGTCTGTAAGTACGAAATCAACATCACTTTTGACAGGCACTTTCACTGCCAGACCTATAGTATTAGTAAAAGGATTACCTTCAGCAACTACCCATACAGATGACGCAGATGATGAATTTGGCGTATCCTTTACATCCAGTATCTGGAAGGCTTTCTGGAAATCAGGAACACCATAGCCTATCTGCGGACCTACATTTGTGTAGTGATCTGCACTGCGGTTGATGGCATTGCGGATCATGTAAGGTGTAGCAGCACTACCTGCTGCTTGCCAAAGGCAGGCTGCCCATCCGGCTAGTTGTGGAGTAGAGAAGGATGTTCCATCTTCTTTTACAATAAGACCACCTGAGTGAAAAACAGATGTTGCAACACCCAGCAGGCAAACATCGGGTTTCACCTGCCCGGCCGCATTGGGACCATAACCACTAAACGATGGATTTACTCCGGTCAAATCAACTGCTCCTATAGTAATAGCGCTGTCCGCATCACCGGGAGTTAATATGTAATGACCCCAGCCAGGTACACCACCTCCTTCATTACCAGCCGATGCTACAAACAACATTCCTTTTTTTGTAGCAAAATTTGCTGCCCTTGCAGTTATGGTACTCTTACCATCAAAGTCTGTTGAGAAATTAAAATTGTAATCTGCATCATCAAATGTATCGTAACCTAACGACACGGAAACTACGTCGGCCCCTATACTATCTGCACGTTCTGTACCTGCTACCAGGTTATCCAGTTCTATGGGTTGCTCGCTGTTATCATCTTCGGTAACATAAATTGCATATTGTGCAAGAGGGGCGCTACCCACATAGCCTGTATCACTACCTATACCTCCCGGTTTATAACCTGCAATTGTTGATAAAGAGCTTAACCCATGGGTATCGTAATCAAATACATAACTGGTATCTAAAGTAAAGTTATAGGCATCTACAAAGCCTCCGGCATACACAAGGCTATCAAAACCAGGGTGTAAATTTGTAGTGGAATGTACATCCGCATCTATGAACCCTGCATCTAATACTGCTATTAGTTTTCCTTGTCCCTGGTATCCATTGTCGTGCAGGTAGTCGCCGTTAACAAGCGCAGTTTGCGGATAGGTTTGCCCGTAATAAGAGGAACTAGGTGTAAATGGAGTGAGCTGACCTTGTGCAGTAACAGGACTATACTGTGGGCCACTGCTTTTATAATGAAGAAATGTACTATAGTAGGCTACTTGTTTCACGCCTGTTACAAAAGATTTGGAGCGCAGGGACGGGATATTAGTGGTATCTGTTACCAGTATTACACACATGTTCAACCACTTACTGGTCACATGCAATATTCCGTTAGTTGCGGTAAGTACACTATCCAGGTAAAGCGGAGAAACAGGAACATCAGTACTATCGATCGCTATACCTTGTGCAGCACGACGATTGAGCGCCCGGGCCGAGAGAAATAATGAAGGTGTAGTTATTGACGAACTACCTTTTTTATCAATAAAAGATACCTGATATGCATACTGTTGTGCAGTAACATTTACTCCCAATAGTATTGCGACAAACAAACAAAACACACGCCGGGAGCACATACCCAATTGCTTTAGCTAAAGATACAGAATTAATTATGATCTATAGCCTGCATCACCAAGGTATAGCCGCCAACACAGTTGCCTTTTTTAGCACTGTAGGTAAGATACTTTGTTTCGCGGTATATAAGACCTACATTATATGCATATACTTCCTTAGCATAGCTCTGCAAACTATAAGGCACCGCATCTGAATTAGAGCCGGTATTGCTGATGGTCTCGTTATTTTCCAGAACCGTTACTGTATTAGCGAAGTTCTCGTAAGAGGTATTGTAGCTTGACCCAATGTTCTGATAACTATAAGACCAGTTATTGAGGAACATGTAGTTAGAGTCGTTTGTAGATATAAGGCTATTACCCAACCATGTTTGTGTTGAAGTAACCGGGAACACTAATTTAATAGTGCGCAAACCACTTTGCACATATTCTAATGTAGAACCTGTATTAGTAAGATACACCACCCCTTGGGCAGTCCAGGCTGCGGTACTGTTGGCGCGTGTAAATACATCCATGATATAAGAAAGGCGGAACTGATCGTCGCGAAACGTATCAGAAACCGAATACCTCAACTGCGATATTTTCTCGGTGGTCTTACACTTGGCTGGATCGTAGTAAACAGAATCCACATTGTATATCACATACTTACCGAACGTAGTCGGAAAATAATTCATTGTAGGGTCTGCTACGGGAGCACTGCTGCTGCTTTTCTTACAGTTAACAAAGGCAACACTGCACACTACCGATAATAAAGCGAGTAATATCTTTTTATTCATAAAACGCAGGAGGCATTATTTTACGTAAATATAATTAAAGAAACGAAATAATTATATTTATTAAAACACTTTTTGGCAGATAAGCAAAAGCTTTCTGATAGTATATTTTTTTAATTGAATCCTTTCCTTATGATACCTCCTGCTATTACATCATCCCCTTCGTAAAATACGGCACTCTGGCCAGGTGCAATACTATGTACAGCATGTTCAAAATGCACATTCACAGTATCCCCTTCAGGGCGTAAGGTACTTAGCGACCCTGCATCTTTGTAACGTATTTTGGTCACAGCTTCCATATTATCAGGGATCGATGCGTATTTCACCATATTTAGCCCACCCACCTGCATATCACTCTGCTGCAATTCATGTGCATCACCCAGCACCACAGTATTAGTTTCGGGTATGATTTTAGTTACAAATATGGGGCGGCCCAAAGCTATTTCTAGTCCCTTGCGCTGGCCTATTGTATAAAAAGGATAGCCACGGTGCTTGCCTACTATCTTGCCATCGGTCATTACAAAATTACCACCTTCTACTTCAGCTTCAAGGGTGGGTATCTGCCGTTTCAGGAAACCACGATAATCATTATCGGGTACAAAGCATATTTCATAGCTCTCAGCCTTCTTAGCCAGGTCTTTATACCCCATATCATATGCTATCTGGCGCACTTCTGTCTTCAGGTAATCGCCAAGCGGGTATATACTGCGGCCCAGGCATTCCTGTCCCAGCCCCCAAAGTACGTAGCTCTGGTCCTTGGTCAGGTCTCGGGCTTTAGAGAGCACGAAGCGATTGTTCTCTTCGCGCACTTTTACATAATGCCCGGTGGCTATAAACTCGCAATCCAGTGCATTGGCGCGCTTCAGTAATGCGCTCCATTTTATGTGGGTATTGCACAGCACACATGGATTTGGCGTGCGGCCGGCCATATATTCTTCAACAAAATTTTCAATAACGTGACCACCAAACTCCTCGCGGATGTCCAGCACATAGTGTGGAAAGCCATGCTCTACAGCAGCCATACGTGCATCGTTAAAAGAATCCAGGTTGCAGCAACCGGTTTCCTTTTTACCTCCTCCAGACGTTGCATAGTCCCATGTCTTCATGGTAATGCCCACTACTTCATACCCCTGGTTGTGCAGCATAAGTGCGCTAATGGTACTATCTATACCACCACTCATTGCTACCAGTACCTTACCCATTTTGCTCATAAACAACTGTGCAGAAACCTGTAAACATGTATTTCCATAATACATTACAGGTTTTCAGAGTGCAAAGATAAGAATAATGCCCGGATGTGAATTATACCGTGATTGGTGAAAGTGATGAAAGCAAAGTGAGTCTATATAATCTATAACTTTACACATCACATGCAATCATCCAGTCCAAAATACATTTTCCAACACAGTAATCCCAAGCCATTGCCGGCAAAATCTATCTTTATTACTGATACCCATATTCACGAGTTATATCCAAATCTCTTCAAAGGCACACGCACCATCGTGTTCCGCCCGGGGGAAGAACACAAAACACAAGAAACCGTACAGTATATAACAAAAGAATTATTACAATTTGAAGCCCACCGTAAAACTACAATAGTAGGTATTGGTGGCGGCATTGTTACAGATATTGCGGGTTATGCCGCTTCTACTTATATGCGTGGATTACCATTTGGTTTTATGCCCACTACCCTGCTGGGAATGGTAGATGCAGCTATTGGTGGCAAAAACGGAGTAAATTATGGACTACACAAAAATCTTGTGGGAACTATTAACCAACCAGGCTTCATTATTTTTGATACTGCTTTTCTTGAAACATTACCAGATCATGAATGGAGCAACGGATTTGCTGAAGTGATAAAATATGCTTGCCTGTTCGACTCAGCCTTGTTTGACGAATTGAACAGGAATGACATCCGGTATTATCGCAATAACAAAGAAGCGCTCAATACACTGATACAAATATGTGTGCAATGGAAAACCAAAATAGTAAATGAAGATGAGCATGAAAACGGCAATAGGAAATTGCTGAATTTTGGACACACCGCCGGCCATGCTATAGAAACACTATATCATATGCCGCATGGCCAGGCAGTAGCGATAGGCATGATAATAGCCTGCAACATAGCAGAAAAAGAGCTGGGGACAGATGCATCAATAGGTCAAAAACTGGCCCTATTGCTTAGCAAGTATGACCTGCCTGCTACATTTGACTTTAATGTGCAGGAAGTAATAAATGTACTGACCATGGATAAAAAAAGAAATGATACAGGTATTGAATACATACTGTTGAAAAATATTGGCGAAGCTTGCATTACTTTGTTGTCCTTTAGCAGTATAGAACAAGCACTGGTATCCACAAAGAATGGAAGTAATCATTAATCCTGGCCCAACAAGCGGGCTAGTACATGCCCCAGCCTCTAAAAGCCATACCCAACGGGTATTAGGTGCAGCATTATTGCACCATGGCAAAACCATAATAAACAATGCTGGCATGTCTGCCGACGAAATTGCAGCGTTAGAGATCATAGCGCAACTGGGCGCTACGGTGAATAAATATCCCGGGTATATAGAAATAACAGGGAACGGTATAAACACAGAGCATGGCTTCATCTCCTGTCATGAAAGTGGACTGGCTGCACGGTTATTTACACCCATAGCTGCTTTAAGCCTTAATCCTGTTGAAATTAAAGGCTCTGGTAGTCTGCTCAATCGCCCTATGGATACATTCAACACTATACTGCCGGCATTAGGGGTAAAGCTGCCACATTTTAATGGTCACATTCCTTTTACTGTTGCGGGGCCGCTTATACCTGCATCAATAAAGATCGATGGTTCGTTGAGCTCACAATTCCTGAGCGGTCTTTTATTTGCCATTTGTTACAGGGCACAAGAACCTTTGACCATTGAAGTAGAAAACCTGAAAAGCACCCCTTACATCGACCTCACGCTCGAAGTTTTAAAGCATTTTGGCAAACACATAACACACGACAATTACAAATCTTTTCACATTGACCCAACACGCTTTACCTACCAGTATGATATAACTATTAATGTGGAGAGCGATTGGAGCAGCGCCGCCTACTGGCTGGTAGCAGGAGCTATAAACGGAAACATTAAAGTCAGCGGGCTATCATTACAATCGGCACAGGCAGACAAAGCAATACTGCAACTGCTTGCTGGTATTAAAGCACGGATCACCATCAGTGAAAATGAAATAACGGTACGCACCAGCGACCTGGAACCCTTTGAATTTGACGCTACTCATTGCCCCGACCTTTTTCCCATCCTGGCTATACTGGCGGCCTGTTGCGATGGAGACAGTTACATAACCGGGATGCACCGTTTGCACCACAAAGAAAGTAACCGTGCAGAAAGCGTAGCAGAGATGTTGCTTCAATTTGAAGTGCCATTTTCAATAGAAGATGATACATTGTGTATAACAGGGGTAAACGGACTTGAACGCACAACAATAGATAGCTATAACGATCATCGCATTGTTATGGCAGCCAGCATTGGCGCTTTACGTGCCAATGGCCCCGTGAACATAACCGGGGCCGAGGCAGTAAACAAATCATACCCACAATTTTTTGAACAGTTATCAGCATTGGGTGGCCATTGCACAATAAACGAATAATACAATGAATACATTTGGCAACCTATTTTGCATCAATATTTTTGGAGAATCGCATGGAGCGGTTGTTGGAGTTACTATTGACGGGTGCCCTCCGGGCGTGCTACTGAATGAAGAAGATATGCTGCCCGACCTGGAACGGCGCAAAGCTGGAGCGGCAGGCACCACCCCACGCAAAGAAGAAGACGCACCAAATATTGTAAGCGGTGTATTTAATGGCACCACAACCGGCGCACCTATTACCGTATTATTCGAAAACAAGAATACAAAATCTGCAGACTACGAAGCGCTAAGAAAAACACCTCGTCCCGGCCATGCTGATTGGGTACTGGATAAAAAATTTAAAGGCTATAATGATTATCGTGGAGGTGGCCATTCGTCGGGCCGGCTGACACTTGCATTGGTGGCTGCAGGTGTAGTTGCTAAAAAAATACTGAGTGGAATTAAAGTAACAGCTATACTTACAGAAGCTGGTGGCAGCACCAATGTAGATGCTGCAATAGCACAGGCAATAGAGGAACAGGACAGCATAGGCGGTATTGTTACCTGCAACGTACTTGGACTTCCGGTTGGCATAGGAGAACCTTTCTTTGACTCAGTAGAATCCGTTATCAGTCACATTATATTCGCCATACCTGCAATAAAAGGAATAGAGTTTGGTAGTGGCTTTGCTGCAACCCATATGAAAGGTAGCATTCATAATGACGCTATTATAGATGCAGAAGGAACAACAAAAAGCAACCATGCTGGTGGCATAAACGGTGGCATCACCAATGGCAATGAGCTCTATTTTAGAGTAGCTGTTAAACCTACCAGCAGCACCCCTAGAGAACAACAAACCTGGAACACAGAAGAACAGGCTGTGACCTCTTTTACGGTTAAAGGCCGCCACGACCTATGTATAGCGCTACGTGTACCAGTGGTAGTAGAGGCTGCTACAGCTATTGCTTTGGCCGATTTGATGATGAGAACTAAATAACTTAGAACCACACTAAAAATCAAACTCAGTAACTGAGTTATCTTTTAGTATGTGCTCAATAAATTTGTGGTGGTTTTTTTCATTGCCCTGCACCAGCCATGTTCCTGTAATAATATTACCAACTTTGCTTTGGCTTTGCGCTTTAATGGCTAAGTTATACTGCTTCAGGCAATGTTCGTATTTGTGCTGACCATCATTTTCATAAGGATACACGATCTTATAATTGCGCATCTGGTTAAACCGATCTATCCGCTGGTCAAAAAAGGAAAATACAAAAAGTATAATGAGCACCATCAGGCAAGCCACGGTGGCCATCCCATAAAAACCACTTCCTACTATCATCCCTAAAGCAGCAGCTATCCAAATGGTAGCTGCAGTTGTTATACCGTGTACTTTATCATCGGCCTTAAAAATAACACCGGCACCCAAAAAGCCTACTCCAACCACAATATTAGATGCGATCCTATCTGGTGAAATATTAATGCCCAACACTTGCGATAAGGTAGTGAATATGGTAGATCCAATGCATATCAGCATCATTGTTCTGAAGCCCGCACTTTTGGTCCTCAATTCGCGTTCAATGCCAATAGCGCCGCCTAATACAAGTGCAATACATATTTTTTCAAGCAGGTCTAACGGGATTTGCATATTCTGAATCTTAAAACCAATTAAAAGTAATAAAACTGAAGAGAAATTTATGAATAGTCATTTACTGATCTATATTCAGCTGTACGTAATCGGGCTGTCTTATAAAATTACTGTTATAGCGGTATTGTAATTCTGAATTGAGTATTATCTTGAAACCTTTTACCCCATCGGGTGTAACCGGGTAGTAAAAAGCACGCAACTCTATTGTGCCAAATACCAAGTTTTCATTACGTGTACGCACTCCTCCCCCTACCCCACTATATAAAGACACTTTATTAAAAGGTTGTCCACCTGGTTGCAGCAACGAAAAATCAGCATACGGGAAAGGTGCAAACTGGAAACCCAATACCTTGTACTTAAGATAGAAAGGTGTTTCAAGCTGTAAACTAATACGCCTGCTGCCATATGCAGAATCGGACAGGAACTCACGGATACCATAAGTATTATCTATCCGTAGCGGGGGCGAAGTAATCTGGCGGTACAGGCTGCTGTAACTTAACATAATGTACTGCCTTATCTTAGTTTGCTTTAAAAAGAAAATGCGACTATACGCCGTACCACCCACTAAAAAATTTACATCCTGCACCTGGTTTTGGTAATAATAGCCCCCAGCTCTAAGATACAGCTGCATGAAATCGCCATGTTCTGTAGCTATATACCGCTGCGCATTTATACCGGCGTAGGGGCGTTCAAGGTTCAATTGTTTTATCCAACCACCTGTTACTGAAATATTATATCCATATGGTAAATCCTCGGTGGTACCGAACCCATATATATACTGTGTCTTAAAATAATCCTGTTTAAAGAAAGTGAGCGTGGACAGCACCCCCATTTTATTATTAAAAACAGGATCAAAATGATCACCTACCTGTTTGGGCACCTGTGTAAAATCGTAATTGAAATACCGTATAGCCAGGAAACGACGGTCACGTATAGTATTGTTGGTGGCTGTCAGTTTTTTTATGCCCAGGTTATAACCGATCCAGCCATTTATATAACTGTATTTATACACAAAAGATTGACTATCTGGCAAATGATAACTATTGTAACTGGCATTATTACTTAGCGTAACCCCACCTGCAAAACGTGAGTAAGGCGATACCAAAGGCCTGTCAAGACTAAAGAACTCGCTGGTTTCTTCTACATGCGTATAGTTGTTGATGTTCATCAGGCTGTACCCTATAGTTGCATTCACAAACGAATTGCCAATATTATCTTTGGTATAAGCCGCTCCATAAGCGCCATTGGGAGTACGGGTATTATCATCTAGGCCTGTTACAGTTACACTTTGCCCCATACCGGCAATATTATCATCTATTACCCGTGCATTTATACGATGTGGTAAATTGATTGCGCCATCGGCGCTGATGGTAAAAAAGTCTTTTGTAACCACCAATATATCTACCGAATCAGGATTCCCTGGAATATACTTTACCAATATACGGGCATCATGTATGTAGTTCAATGAACGCAGGTAGCGCTCATTATCGGCTATGGCATATGCATTTACTGGCGTATTCTCTTTAATAAAGAGGCTGTTGCGCACTACAAAAGCACGTGTATTGGTATGTATGCTATTGGCAATTTTATTTGAAAACGTTTCATGGCGTGTTGCCGTATCACTAAAGGTCCGTTCAAAACCCAGCGCTTCAACCTGTATATGCCTTATTATACGTCCTTCATATGGCAGATACGGCGCTTCACTTTTCCCATTTATAAATATGTCAACGGTACCGGTGTCAGGTGTTTTTACAATATTACTTCTCGCCTGCAGGAAAAGGTTATTAATAAACTTACGGTTAGATATTTTCACACTATCCTGCATATACTTGTTTAACCTGCTCATCTGGCCAGAGGCCGTTATGCAGGTTAATAAGCAGCAAATTGTAAAAAAAATACTTATCCTCTGTTTATTAAACATTTTCCACTTGCTAAACCGGTTGTACATAGGCGTCAAAGCGACTATTTGTACAAATTTTTAAATACTACTTATCATTAAGTGCAAAAACTGTGCGAAGATCAACACATTATCAAAATTAAAAAATACTAAATAATGATAATTTAGTATAAAAATGTTTAATAACACAAATTATAACAGCTTACTCATCAACATTAACTCTTCTTCATCACCAGGCAATCGTATCATTTTTTCAAAACTAAGCCCAAGCCGCTCCAATAATTTTACAGACTTTATATTGGTCGGTAATGTAATAGCAACTACACGCACCATATTCAATTTTGCCGCAAGTGTCATTATTGCTGCAGCCGCCTCATATGCATAGCCTTTCCCTTCATACCCCGGTAGCAATGCAAAACCAATATCCACATCGTCCAGTGTATCTCTTTTTATCAGGCCACAGATCCCAATTGGGATATCGTCTGTTTTTAAACTTACACACATTAGACCAAACCCATTTTTCTCGTAACTGCTCATAGGCCCCTTAAGCAGATAATCGCGCGCGTCGTCAATTGTTCTTACGCCCCGGTCTCCTATTTGCTGCAGCCAGCCGGGGCTATTTAAAAGCTGTAAAATAAATGCTGCATCGTCTTCAGTAAGGCGGTGAATGAAAAGATTTTGTGTTTCCATAGAGGGTACTCAGAAATAAATAAATGCAGTTTACAAAATAAATTGTGCATTGCAAGGCAAGCTATATTTTTCAAGCTTCTCTATAAATACTAACTGCTGATGCGCCATTGCTTTTTTTATATGCCCTGTACATCCCTTCACTGTTAAACGGCATTGCAATATTTCCATTTTTATCTATTGCTATAAGCCCACCCTCGCCTTGTATTTTTACAAGCTTTTCATACACAACCAGGTTGCAAGCTTCTTCAAGCGATAATCCTTTATACTCCATAAGACAGGATACATCGTAGGCCACTACTGCACGTATAAACAATTCTCCATGACCTGTGCACGATACACCACAGGTAGCATTGTTAGCATAAGTACCGGCGCCGATAACGGGGCTATCGCCCACCCGGCCAAATTGTTTATTGGTCATGCCGCCAGTGCTGGTACCGGCAGCAATATTGCCCTGCTTATCCAATGCAACAGCACCTACCGTTCCAAATTTTCTTTCTGTATGATCTAGTTGAACACTATCCGTTTTTAGTGCTTCCTGCCATTGATCATATCTTTGTTGTGTAAAGAAATATGCATCATCTGCAAATGCAATATTTTGAGTTTTTGCAAAATCTTCTGCCCCCTTTCCACACATCAATACGTGCGGGCTGTTACACATAATACTTTTAGCTAGTTTAATTGGGTTCACTATATTGCTTACTCCGGCAACAGCTCCAGCTTCCAGGGTAAGGCCATTCATGACGGAAGCATCCATTTCGTGCTGGCCAGCATGATTAAAAACAGCGCCCCTTCCCGCATTGTATAATGGACAATCTTCTAGTACCACTATCGCAGCTTCCACAGCATCTAGGCTGCTGCCTCCCTGGGATAATATATTGTAACCTGCATCAATCGCCTCAATAAGTCCTTTTTCATATTGTAGCTGAAGGCCCGGGGTCATGGTACTCCTAAGAATAGTACCGGCGCCCCCATGAATAGCAATTGCAAAAGTTTGTTCCATTTTGTAAATATAGGCAAAGCAGCAGGCTGCCAGATATCAAACGGGAATCAATTAAAAGTTCTTACTTTCTAAATTGTCTGCTCTTAGGCAAAAAAGAAAAATATCCAGGGTAAGCATTCTCTTATGTACCTATTTGTAAAATTAATCGTGAAAATAAAAAGATGCTATACCTTTGCTTAACGGTGTTAAATACTTTAACCTCGTAAGAAAAAGAAGGCCCTTATATGGGAAGCAAAGAAAGGATAATACGGCAGAAAGAGGATGTAAAATGTAAGATACTTACTGCTGCATGGCAAATAGTGAAAAACGAAGGGTGGCAGTCCTTATCTATGCGCAAAATAGCAGATGCCATAGAATATACGGCACCTATTATATATGGATACTTTGAAAATAAAGAAGCGCTACTTGTAGAGTTTACGGGTAAAGGATTCCAGAATTTGGCATGTCACCTGCGGGCGGCAAAAGCCAAGCACAGGTTACCTGCCAAACAGCTGGAAGCCATGTGGTTTGCATATTGGAGCTTTGCTTTTGAAGAACAGGAGTATTACCAACTTATGTTTGGCGTAGAAGTGTACTGTTGTGAAATGGGCATGAATTATCCTGAAGAAGATTTACCCTGGACAATTTTTAGCGAGGTGATCCAGCAGCTCATTGATAATAGTAATAATCCTAAAACTGACGTCTGTAAAAAATACTATACATTCTGGTCGGTAATACACGGCTTGATCTGTATCAACATTGTAAGAAAAGGCCAAAGCGATGAATTGAATCAGGAAATTCTTAAAGATGCAATAACTGGTATCATAAGAACCATAACAGGATAGCTTTTTTATTTAATAACTCTTATAAATCTCCACAAGACTTACCAATCCGAACTATTGACATTGATTTCAAAATCATCTTATAAAAAAGTTTTTATTTTAAAAATTAACAGTGTTAAACCATTTAATTGCGTTATGAAAAACCTAATATACTTACTATTTATTGTAGCATTCTATAGTTGTAATTCTTCGTCAAGCGGCAGCATGGCGCCACCTGTACAATCTTTACCTGTAGTGTCTTTACAAACACAAAATGCCACCATGTACCAGGATTTTAATGCCAGCCTGGAAGGCACTAAGAACATTGATCTGCGCCCACAGGTAGATGGCTACCTGCAAAAGATATATGTGGATGAAGGGGCGCATGTACATAAAGGGCAAATACTCTTCCAGGTAGATGACAAACCTTATCAGGAACAATTAAACAATGCAAAGTCCACCCTATTATCGGCTAAGGCTAATCTTGAAAATGCACAGATCAATGTAGATAAGCTGACACCATTATTGAAAAACAACCTGATATCTGATGTGCAGGTCAAAACTGCAAAGGCGGCTTATGATGCGGCAAAAGCAAATGTAGCCCAAGCTGAAGCAATAGTAAACAGTGCCCGTATCAACCTCGGGTACACTACTATTACGGCCCTTGTTGACGGCTACATAGGCAGGATACCGTATAAGATAGGCAGCCTGGTAAGTCGTACTTCACCTGAGCCACTTACTGTGCTCTCTGAAATACAAAGTGTTTATGCTTATTTCTCTTTAAGTGAAAACGATTTTATTCAATTCAAAGAGCATTTTCCGGGAAAAACGGTAGAAGAGAAATTACAGCAAATGCCACCCGTACAATTGGTTTTGCCTGACAATACTATCTACGCCGAAAAAGGAACAGTAGAAATAGCTGATGGGCAATTTAATAAGACCATGGGTACTATCAGCTTCAGGGCTATATTCCCTAATGTCAACGGTTTGTTACGCTCAGGAAATACCGGGAAAATACGTGTTCCACAAACAGTTAGCGCTGCACTCATAGTTCCACAAGAGGCTACTTACGAGATACAGGACAAGGTGTTTGTTTTTCTTGTGAACGATAGTAATAAAGTGGCCAGCCAGCCCATTAATGTCATGGGCAGGAAGGGAAATTATTATCTCGTGAACAATGGTGTAAAATCGGGAGATAAAATTGTATATGCCGGCCTCGATCGCTTAAAGGATGGCGCAATCATAAAACCTGAGACCCTATCTATGGATAGTCTGCTAAGATCAAACCCACTTTAAAGACCGTTAGCATATAATAACATTTTCACAATCCGGCAACTCAAACTTCCGGCAAAAAAACTCATCTGATGTTTAAGAAATTTATAGAACGACCTGTGTTGTCCACGGTCATATCCATCATATTGCTCTTGCTGGGCGGTCTTTCATTATACTCGCTGCCCATTACCCTATTCCCAGATATTGCACCACCCTGTGTACAGGTAACAGCCAGTTACCCAGGGGCTAATGCAGAGGTGGTAGCACGGTCTGTGGCCACCCCGCTGGAAGAAGCAGTTAACGGTGTAGAGAATATGACCTATATGACCTCGAACTCTAGCAACGATGGCAGCTTTACCCTGAGTGTATATTTCAAACAAGGGACTAATCCTGATATTGCGGCGGTAAACGTGCAGAACAGGGTATCTAAAGCAACTAGCCAGATACCCCAAGAGGTGATACAGGCAGGTATATCTACCCAAAAGCAGCAAAATAGCATTATTATGTTTGTCGCGCTGTCCAGCACCGATACCACTTACGATGAAACATTCCTGCTCAACTACATTAAGATAAACCTCATACCGCAACTGCAACGTATCCCAGGTGTAGGGCAGGCACAGCCTTTTGGCACACGCGATTATTCTATGCGTATCTGGCTTAAGCCTGAACGTCTTGCTGCTTTAAATCTATCACCTCAAGATGTAACAAATGCCATAAAAGATCAAAGCCTTGAAGCTGCCCCCGGAAGGCTTGGCCAGAACAGCACTGAGTCTTTTGAGTATGTCTTAAAGTACAAAGGGAAACTGAATAAAAGTGAAGACTATGACAACATTATAATTAAGGCAAATAGTGATGGATCACTTGTGCGACTGAAAGACCTGGCAAGAGTTGAATTTGGATCTTACACCTATTCTTCCAACGGCAAGCTGAACGGTGCAGCAACTTCCGGAGTAGCTATCTTTCAGACCGCAGGGTCTAATGCCAATGATATACTTACTGAAGCGCAAAAGCAATTAAAGGAGTTCTCAGCCTCATTACCTAAGGGGGTACATACGTCAATCATGTATAACTCAAAAGAATTCCTTGATGCTTCTATCAGCCAGGTTACTGAAACACTGCTGGAAGCATTTATCCTTGTCTTTATAGTGGTATTTATATTCCTGCAAGATTTCCGATCTACTCTTATTCCGGCTATTGCGGTACCGGTAGCTATTATTGGTACCTTCTTCTTTATGCAGTTGTTTGGGTTTACCATCAACTTGCTGACATTATTTGCACTGGTACTGGCAATTGGTATAGTTGTAGATGATGCCATTGTGGTGGTAGAGGCCGTGCATACTAAGATGGAGCATACCAAAATGCCCGCCAAGCAAGCTACCATAGCCTCCATGAGCGAAATATCGGGTACCATTATATCTATTACAATGGTTATGGCTGCCGTATTTATACCGGTAGGGTTTATGGAAGGCCCAGCAGGTGTCTTCTACCGGCAATTTGCATTCACCCTGGCTATTGCCATCATGATATCGGCTTTAAATGCATTGACATTGAGTCCTGCACTATGCGCATTGTTCCTTAAAAATCCTCATGCCGACGGCGCTGCCACCAAAAAATTTGGCAAAAGGTTCTTTGATGCTTTTAATGCGGGATTTACCGCTATGACTGGCAGGTACAAACACAGCCTGCAATTCCTCATAAAACGTAAGTGGATCACCATTAGCGGACTGGCGTTGATAGCTGCCGCAAGCTTTTTCGATGTCAGAAGTGTGTGCAAGGTTTGGTTGCAAATGTTCGTCTTCAATGGGGGCTGGGTGAATAGGTTTGCCTGTGGCTTTTTCCTGTAAATGCTGGAAGATGACAAAAAGCACAGGTATTGCAAACACGCCAAAGATGACACCGGTAAGCATACCCCCAACCGCACCGGTACCTATAGAACGGTTACCCAGCGCTGACGCACCGTGTACACCCATCAAGGGGATCAGGCCTACAATAAAAGCAAAAGATGTCATAAGGATAGGACGTAAGCGGAGCGTTGCTGCTTGTAGTGCTGCTTGTACCAAGCCCATACCTGCATGTCTGCGCTGCACTGCATATTCTACTATAAGTATGGCATTTTTAGATAACAATCCGATAAGCATGATCAGGCCCACTTGTACATAAATGTTATTTTCGATGCTCATAATATTTATGAACAG
>JABDEZ010000055.1:0-144 GCA_013286835.1 Bacteroidota bacterium | reverse complement strand
AAAGACACCTAACGGTATAGTTAAAATAACGGCCAGAGGAAGTATATAGCTTTCATACTGCGCCGCTAAAAGGAAGTACACAAACAGGAGGCTGAGTATAAAAATGAAGATGATCTGCGAACCTGAATGTACTTCTTCGCGTGT